>DASZJS010000243.1:0-11510 GCA_035947935.1 Gemmata sp.
CATCGAATAACTCCGGTAAAGGGGAGCATGATCATTTTCCCGGCATCGGAAAAGCGATAGGGATGGTCACGCTCGTGTGACAAGGACAATCAGTTGAATTCACCCCGATGACCAGCGAGTGGGGTGAGGGGAGCATCCGTCTGGATGGGGTCGCGTAGCGGTATGGTACGAGGGAACTGCTCCAGGTCGCCAGCAGAAAGCAGAGCCCGATAGCTCCAGAGATCGTCCCCAATTGGGGGTGGATTGCTCGCGGGTGGTTGCAAAAGCTCTGTGTGTGGGGGTGTGGCTGGTGTCAACTCGGGTTGTGGTGGAGTGTTGGGTGTGGTCTCTGCGCTCGGCTGGAATGTCAGCAGAGATAACCAGCCGAGGTTCGCTAACATCAGCCCGACGACGGCAACCTTCCAGCCCCACGGCGTTCGAGTGGACGCCTGTCCGGCAGCGAACAGGAGAGCGGCCTGATCTGCCGCCGTGCTATGCGGCGTGAAGCGAGCAAGTTTGTCGAGTATTGGGTCGGGTATCATTTCGGACACGTCACACCGAGCCTTTCTCGCAGCGATTGAATCCCGGCCTCAAACCGCCGGTGTGCGGTGGTGATGGAGCAGCCCGCAACATCGGCAAGTTGTTCGAGTGTCATCGCACCCCAAAGCCGACCAACGATCACTTCCCGTTGCTCTACCGGAAGCGATTCCAGAGCAGCAACGGCAGCCTCGGCATCGAGACCATCCACCTCCGCTTCGGCAAACCAGCGCTCGGGTCGTGCGGTGGCCGCTTCGCGGTTCAGTCGTCGTCGCGTCGAGCGGCCGAGATCGATCGCTGTTGTGCGGACAACCTTGAACAGCCACGCAATCGGATCAGTCGGAGGTGTTCGGAGTCGCACCAATTTACAAAACGCATCCTGCACCGCATCCTCGGGACTGTCGCACCACTGGCGAGCGAACAGTACGAGGGCAGCCGCGTGGTTCGCGATCAGATCGGCAGTCTGTTTCGCGGTCATTGTGAAGAAGACGACACCCGAGATCGGTTTTTCCGTTTCTCGTGTTATTCTGGATGGAAATGAGGTTTGGAGTGCGGAATTCCCATGATTGAGACATCATCCGATCCGTGGGCCATTTCAGGTATTGAGCTGCTCGCCCCGGATGGCAAGTCGATGACAGCCGCACGCGAGTTGCTTCGGGGGGTTCCATTTCCCCAGGTTGAGCTGACTCTCGATGGACGGGGCTGGTGGGGGCTTTGTCGTGGTCTGAACGATATGTATCGGGTCGCAGTCTGGCTGGGCGATGGCGGTTTTCGGTGCGAGTGTAATTGCCCCAGCCGGAAATATCCTTGTAAGCACGCTCTTACGATTCTGTTCGCGGTATTGTCTGCCTCACCTGACGCTATCTGAGATTGGGATGCGCTATCCCGCAGTCGCGAAGCTGGCCCTGGTCGCGGCACTGGCACCGGTGCGGATTCTCGATCTCTCGGGTAATCTGATGGGTGCGGGCGGGTTCGATGCCCTCCTCGGATCGCCTTATCTTCGCGGGGTAGAGCGATTCGTTCTCCGCGGATTGAATCTTTCGCAGCGCGAGCAAGAACACTTCCAAACTCGTTTTGGCATGCGGGCGGAGTTCACCTGACAGTCCCATCTCCTTTGCCATCGCCTTCCCCCATCCGTAAAACTGTCCGCGACTCCCTGCCGCGGTGACCGCGGCGATACTCTTTCTCACACGGGCGACCATGAGTATGAAGTACGTCTATTTCTTTGGCGGTAGCACAGCCGATGGCGATGGCAAGATGAAGACCCTCCTCGGTGGGAAGGGGGCCAACCTCGCGGAGATGTGCAAGATCGGCATTCCCGTCCCACCGGGGTTCACCATCACCACAGAAGTGTGCGCAGCCTACTACGAGCAGGGCAAGAAACTCCCCGAGGCAGCGATTCCGCAGATCGATGAAGGCGTGAAGAAGGTGGAGGCAGCGTTCGGCGGGAAGAAATTCGGCGATCCGGCCGACCCACTCCTCGTGTCTGTTCGATCCGGGGCGGCTCTGTCCATGCCCGGGATGATGAACACCATCCTTAACCTTGGTCTCACCGATGCGAGTGTGGAAGGGTTGGCCAAAAAGACAGGCAATCCACGATTCGCCTACGACAGCTACCGGCGGCTGATCGACATGTTCGGCTCGACCGCGATGGGGGTGGAACACGAAGAGTTCGAGCATGAAATCTCGAAACTGAAGGCCGAGAAGAAGGTCAAACTCGACACTGACCTGAGCGTCGATGACCTGAAGGAACTGGTGAAGAGGTACAAGGCAGTTTACAAGAAATCCGTCGGGGACGACTTCCCGAACGATCCCCGCAAGCAGCTCATGCTCGCCATCAATGCCGTGTTCAACTCTTGGAATGGCAACAAGGCGATCCACTATCGCCGCATCGAGCGGATTACGGGCCTGAAGGGCACGGCCGTCAACGTCCAGGCGATGGTGTTCGGCAACATGGGCAACACATCCGGTACCGGCGTTGCCTTCACCCGCGATCCGAACACCGGCGAGAATGTCTTCTACGGCGATTACCTCATCAACGCTCAGGGCGAGGATGTGGTCGCAGGCATCCGCACGCCTGAGCCAATCTCTCAACTGAACGACGAGATGCCCATCGTCTACAAGCAACTGTGCGGGATTCGCGAGTCGCTGGAGAAGCACTACAAGGAGATGCAGGATATCGAGTTCACCGTGCAGGAAGGTGTCCTGTACATGCTGCAAACCCGATCCGGCAAGCGAACAGGAACGGCCGCGGTTCGCATCGCTGTCGAGATGGTGAAGGAGAAGTTGATCGATGAGACGACGGCCGTGAAGCGGGTCAACCCGGATTCGCTCAACCACCTGTTGCAACCGCAACTCGATCCGAAATCCAAAGTCGAAATCGTCGCGCAGGGCATCGCTGCGAGTCCCGGTGGAGCATCCGGTAAGGTATTGCTATCCGCAGAGGCAGTGGTCGAACACGCCGCGAAATTCCCGCACGACCCAATCCTCCTCGTCCGCAAGGAAACAAGCCCAGAAGATGTCGCTGGGATGCACCTGGCAAAGGGCATTCTGACCAGCACTGGCGGCAAGGCCAGCCACGCCGCGGTGGTGGCTCGGGGCTGGGGCAAGCCCTGTGTGGTTGGCTGCGAGGCAGTCAGGATTAACGAAGCCGCAGGCACCCTCACGATTGCTGGCAAGGCCGTGAAGGCTGGGGATTTCGTCACGATCAACGGTACGACGGGAGACGTGATGATTGGCAAAGTGCCGACCATCGCTCCCAGTATGACCGGCGATTTTGCAACCCTGATGAGCTGGGCCGACAAAGTTCGCAAATTGAAGATCCGGACGAACGCCGATACCCCGGCCGATACGGCGAAGGCTCGCGAGTTCGGAGCTGAGGGGATTGGTCTGTGCCGGACGGAACACATGTTCTTCGTGGGCGAAAACGAGGCCGAAAAGAAAGCTCGCATGGCGGCCATCCGAGAAGTCATTCTGGCCGACACCACCGAAGCGCGCGATACGGCTTGCGCCAAGATCTTGCCGTTCCAGAAGAAGGACTTCATCGGCATCTTCGCGGCTATGGACGGCTTCCCCGTCACCATCCGCCTGCTCGATCCGCCGCTCCACGAATTCCTGCCCAAGGACGACAATCCCAAGGGACAAGAGGAAGTTGCCCGCGAACTTGGTGTGACGGTCGCGCGAGTTCGGGAGCGGATTGAAGAACTGCACGAGATGAACCCGATGATGGGGTTCCGCGGCTGTCGTCTGCCTATCGTCTTTCCCGAGATTGGCGATATGCAGGTGCGGGCCATCATTGAGGCGGTGATCGAAGTGAAGAAGCAGGGCAAGAGCGTTCTTCCGGAGATCATGATCCCACTCATCGGCACCGTCGAGGAACTCATCATCCTCAAGAAGCGAGCGATCTTGGTTGCCGAGGAGTGCATCGCGAAGGCTGGAGTGAAGGTTGAGTATCAGATTGGCACGATGATCGAACTGCCCAGGGCGGCCCTGACGGCAGACAAAATCGCGGAGGAGGCCGAGTTCTTCTCGTTCGGCACCAACGACCTGACCCAGATGACGTTTGGGTTCAGCCGCGACGACACCAAGGGCTTCATGCCCACATACCTGAAGGAGAAGATTCTACCTGTCGATCCATTCCAGTCGATCGATGTGAACGGGGTTGGCCAGTTGATCGACATGGCCATCAAGAAGGGTCGCGAGAGCCGCCTCGCGAAAACCGGCCAACACCTCAAGGTAGGCATCTGCGGCGAACACGGTGGCGATCCGGATAGCGTCCAGTTCTGCCACAAGGTGGGCATGGACTACGTAAGTTGTTCGCCATTCCGGGTACCGATCGCTCGTCTTGCCGCCGCCCAGGCAGCGCTGGGTGATTCACAACGCGACAAGTAAAGGACCGCGCATGCGAATAAGCAAGCCCACCCGAAAAATCGGGTGGGCTTTGTCGTTCATACCCACGATCGGTTATCTTCTTTTCGGCGGTGCTTGAGAGGGTGCGGGGGTTCGATCTGGGTTCGGATCGGTTTTGTATTTCCCACTGATTGTTCCGGTAACGACCATTGCAATGTTGAGTGTCTCTTTCAGGTTCCCGCCTTCGGAGAACAGTTGAGTAAAGAGAGGAGCCCCGAGTCCGCCCCACTTGATGTCCTTGATCATGATTGCGTCATCCTCGACCCGGATACGGAAGGAGAACGGAGTGTCATTCAGTGCGGTCAGGCAGCTTGCAACCATTGCTGCTTCCTCCTCGCTGAAGCCCCCTCCGCCGAGATCGATTCCCGTGATGATCCCGTAGACCAAACTCTCCCGATTGAGGGTGTAATCCGCATCGGCAGTTAAAGTGAATGTCGCTTTCTCAATTCGGATTGTTGCCAGAACATGGATGCGGTTTTCCGTGAACGTAGCAGTCACCTTTCCGTAGGCAGGCAATTCTCGTGTGAAGCTGCCCAGGGGCCGACGAACGACAAGATCATTGCCCGGGCCGACGGGCACATCGTTGGATTTGGGTGGTTCCACACCATCCCGAGCGGGTGTGTCCTTAGCCAAGGCAGTCCCGATTCCCGTACCGACAGGCGCGGCTGTAGTGGTATTCGTCTTCTTGTCACCCGGTGCCGCATCCGCGGCACCAAGGGTCAGTCGCCCGAGGCCAAGTCCCAGAATCGCTGCGACCAGGATGCCGATTCCCAGCGCCAGTTTCATTTTTGTTGCGATCATTGCACGCACCGTTCCTTCCATGAGGTTTGAAACTCGTTCCGACACCAGTTCCTTGGCGACAGGGTCGCCCAAAGCTACCGCCATTCCTGCCGCCGTGAACCGGCAGACCAGGATTGCTTCAGCAGCGCGCGAAGTGTGAGTTGCCAGAACAGCCGTGAAGCTGCCGGACAAGGTTACGCCGCGTTTCAAAAGCCGGTCGCGAAGGCGTTTCCTCGCCCATGCCAACCGGGTAAGCAGAGTGCCTTTTGGCCATCCCAACCGCATCGCAGCTTCAGAGGTGGGCACCCCTGCGGCATAGCACGCAAGTACCGCCAACCTGTATTGCTCCGGCAGAAGACGAATTTCGTCCTCAAGAGCAGTTGCCACTTCACTCGAACCAGAGACCAAAGTCTCCCGGCTCGGGGTTATATCCGGGTCGATCTCGGGGCAGAGTTTTTCGGTTCTCCGACCATTCGCCTCGCGGAGTCGGTTCGCCGTTCGCCAGGCAACCCGGCAAAGCCAGGCTCCTAAGGCGAGCCTGTTCCGGACGACACTCGCTCGCCGCACGAACACGAGAAAGGTCGCTTGCGCGGCATCATCCGCATCGTTTGGATCGCGAAGGACTGACCGGCAAACTGCCCGAACAGCGGAGAGATGCCGGGCGATCAGTTCTTCAAACGCGATCTCGTCGTGGCTATCGAGGAAACGTGTCAATAGCTCGGCATTCGACGCCGGTTTCGTTTCGTTGTCGAAAGACTTCCCAAGTTTATGGGCGAGAGTACGGATTCGGGTTGCGTTCACGGCATCTCCGTTGCCTTCCACAAGACATGTGCCCGGAAAGGTGCCGCTGATTTTCCAATTTTCACCGCACGATGTAAACGCCGATTGTGGAGAACCTCAGACGTTGCTTGTGGTTGCAGTAAAAGGGTCCGGCAGGGAGACAATCGCACACAGTAAGAAGTGATTTCTTCAAATCCGCCAGCGAACCCGACGTGAGCGTTTACGAAGAAAGCCCAGCCGCAATCGCGGCTGGGCTTTCAGTTTCCCTTCTCATCCTTGCGTTGCTTTCATTCTTTGAGCTGGGCGAAGATCTGGGCCTCGGCCAGCGTAATGATCCCGTCCTGGTTGGTGTCGCAACGACCCACACATTCGTTGAATAGTGCGCTATCCGAGAGTTGTCGTTCCCTCGAGTACAAGGTGATGAACGGAATACTTATATCTGTTCCGCCGAGGCACGCGGATTTGTCCTTCCTCGCTTTTTCAAACACTTCTGCCGCCTGAGCACTCTCGAACGTGATCGGTCGACGGGGTTCTTCCCCACGAACGACTTCAGTTTTCGAGTAAAGCGTCAGACAACCTGGCAGGAACGATAGTGACACGACCCCCAGTGCGGCGGCGAGCACTCGAACGCTGTTCATGACGATCTCTCTCCTGGGAATTGGGCCCACATATCATGAACTTTCTGGTAAGGGAAGGGCAATTGAGATTTCCGATTGATCCCTCGTGAGGTCAACTGAAAAGGCAAAGCTCATGTAACCAAACCCACGACTTTTTGTTTTCTGCTCGGATGTTACAAATCTGAAATCCGCGTAGTTTGACTTTGGCTAACCCACTGGGCGATAATCCACAGTTGTTCCGTTTCCCGTCAGTTCTTCAATTCTCCGGAGGTTCGAGTTATGTGCTGCTTCTCTGACAAGGTCGATGTCGTATCGAACACAAACATTTTCGCCCGTGCAACGAAGGGAGGCGGGCAGTACCTCGTCTACAGTATGCAGTTTAAGGCTGGGAATGACCTGGCCATGATTCTCCCTCTCCCCACACCGAAAGACTCAACTGAAGATGCGGTCAAGTTCATCAATCTGGAGAAGTACGCGGACTTTTTCGTTGACCTTCGATCCGGGTTCCCGATTCCAAAAAGCCCAGTGCCGAAGCCCCGCGACAAGAGCGAGCCAACACCTACTCTTGCGGTGGTTGAGGTCGGGAGCTTCGTTGCTTCATTTGTTCCAGCAGTGAAGGATTTCGCCAAGCTGGATAAGCAGTTCCGGTTGCCCGATGGTGTGTGGGAGAAGCTGCCCCGGTACAAGGACTTCGGGTTCGCGGTGTTCAAGTTGAAGAAGTCGGAAAAGGGAGAGCAGAAGGTTCACCCGGTGGCGTTTGAATTTCCACGTGCCGACAAAGGGATTCTGTTCTTCCCAACCGTTCATATCCACGATGGATCGGTCCCGGCCAAGGCCGGATTCGACCATTCTTTGTTCTGTCAGTTGACCGGTGACGCCCCGCTGAATTGGGACGAATCTACGTCGCTGGCCGATACGTTCGTGAAGGTCAAGGAGACGCAGGGCATTGTTGAAGGCAACGCACACGTTCACCGGAAGCTCATGAAAGGCAGTTTCGAGAACAAGGATGTGGGCGTGAGCGTTTGAGGAGTGTCTGAGCATTCGATCGAGGGCGATTGGAGTGTATGACCTGCTGCCATAACGACCGCATCGCTTTCAGAGTTTGTGCGGTTAAGTGCGACACCCGTCTTGCGGATAGGCCAGTAGAGGAGCCACAAGCCACCAGAACGGAGTGCCCGATGAGCACCTCCACTCTGCCCACACTCAATGAACTTGGTCGCGATCTGCTATATGTTCCACGCTGGCGATTGGTCGTATCCCTTACTGCTCCGTTTGCATTGGTTGAGGGTTACTTTGCGTTTGCCTTCAACGGGTGCTGGGGATTGGCGGTTGGCTGTGCGATAGCCCTGAGCTTTGTGACTTACGGATCGATATCGCACGACCTCGTTCACCGCTCACTCGGTCTCCCTCGTCGGTTCAACGACCTGTTGCTGACTGCTATCGAGCTGTTACTCTTCCGTAGTGGGAGGGCTTACCGTCTTGCTCATCTCAACCATCACGCCCGCTACCCCGAGCTTCACAATGATCCGGAATCGTTCGCCGCGTATGGTACGTTCTGGGCGGCATTACGGAGCGGGCCTCTCTTCTTCATCCGGCTCTGGGTCTGGGCAATTCGCTGTAATCCCGCTCACCGGGTCCGACTAATCGCCGAAGCCGCCGTGATCCTCGTCCTTGTAGCTGGTGCTGTGGTTATTGCACTGGTCGGATGGTCCGTGGTGCCGCTGGTGTATATGGTGCTTGCGTATCTCGGAACCTGGGTTGTGCCACTGGTAACGGCCTACATCCCACACACTCCACACGGTGACAGCCCACTGTCGCAGACACGACGATTTCGCGGCTGTCTGGCTCGACTCGTGGCCCTCGATCACCTATACCACCTGGAACATCACCTCTATCCCGCTGTCCCGCATCACAAGTGGGCCGAATTGGCTCATCGATTGGACCCGTATTTCGATCGAACTGGTATTCCGAGTGTTCGGCTGGGCTTCTGACCCAGGGAAACTTCATGGCGACGACACCATCCATCGAATCTCCAAGTTTGTTCCGGTTGTTGGTTGGGGACGGTCGCCCCCTGCTTGCAGTGGCAGCGCTGGTGTTGCTGTTCGCGGGTGTGTTTGCTCTTTTCGTTGCAGTGCGGGGAGAATTCTTGCCGCACGATATCGCTTTCCTCGGAATGACTGCTCCTGAATTGTGTGCCGTACACGGCTGCCGAATTGTCCATTTCATGGTCCACGATCGAGTTGCGTTTGGTGGTGCGTTGGTTGCCGTCGGTGTCGTATACCTGTGGTTGATTGTCGGCCCAATGAGTCATGGTGAGCGCTGGGTATGGGATTTACTTGTTGCAAGCGGTGGAGTTGGTTTCGCGAGCTTCCTGGCATACCTCGGATACGGCTATCTCGATATGTGGCATGGTGCCGCGACCGCGCTTCTCGCTCCATTGTTCGCAGTGGGCCTGATTGTTGCACGGTGGCGAATCTCCTGGATAGCAGATGATCGTCGCTGGATGGCTCGCCCGCTGTGGCTCACATCGCATCGAGATCGGCAGTGCGTGGGTCGTGCCCTTCTTCTCTTTGCCGCTGCCGGGATGGTTGGTGGTGGTCTGACGATCGTGGCCGTGGGGATGACATCCGTGTTTGTGCCGGAGGATTTGGCTTACTTGGGCGTGGGTCGAGCAGAACTGGAGCCCCTGAACCCACGATTAATACCATTGATCGCTCACGACCGAGCTGGGTTTGGTGGTGCGGTGTGCTGCTGTGGCGTGGTTCTGGCTGGGATAGCATGGCGAGCGAGGTTCGATCGTGCGGCCATGCAAGCGCTCGCCGTCGCGGGTATGGCAGGATTTGGAACCGCGATCCTCGTTCATCCGGCAATCGGCTACAACGACTTGTGGCACCTCATCCCCGCCTTTGGTGGAGCGGTGGCGTTCGCATGTGGTTGGTGGCTACTCCGCTAAACTGATTGAATTGATTAATTGGGCCTATGACGTGAACCCACAAATCAGTATGGAGGCTTATCCTCTTCGGGTCTCCGACCTCGACCCCCCTCACCCCATGCATCCTCGAAACCCGCGCAAATGAGTAGATCGTAACCCAGACGTAGCGCGCAGCGGCGCGGGTTGGTGTAGTCGCAAAAGTGAACATCTCCGATTCGTGGAGTCCCATCCCAGCGAAGGTTGTGCCCCAGGCTGTTCAACTCCGCAACCATGACTGCAAATCGTTCAGCGAGGATCTGGTTCAACTCTTGCAACAAATCGGCCTCAAGTTGATCCGCGAGGACACGCAGGTCGTTTGCATCCAATGCAATTGCCTCAAACGCTTCACGCGAGTAACGGTCGAAGTTCATGCAGTTCTCCCCGTCGCGACCAGTTTTCTTTGTGTCAATGCGGGAATTCGAGTCACCAACCCAACCCCCAGCACACTCCACAACCGACTTGGTGCTTTTTGATCAGAATGTTCCCAGCCCCTCCACAAAGTTGACAATCCGGGGTTCCCGTTGGCCGGGGAGCCAACAACACCCGTAACTCAGGGACTCGTTCCGCCGCGCTCACCCAGGCCACCAGACGCCACCGAAGTTCCGATTCTGGAGCGATCTCCATCGTATTATGGTTTTGGGTGTAGACCTCCCCATCAACACCAAGCAGTAATGTTCCTCCCAGATCCCTGTAGACTGGCCATGCTCGTATCAGCTGGATCGCTGAAGCGAGAGTTGGATCGCGGCCGGCGAATTCCTCATCCGCGAGAACGGCATCGATTTCTTGCGAGATGCGTTCACTCGCCCAGTCTGGGATCATGGCCGTACTTTGCTCAAAGAGGTGTCCTTGCAGTGTTGCCCTCAATCCCCTTCGGCTATGTCGAGTTCATCGAGAAAGTGCCCGAGCTTTGCTTTCTTGGTCTGAAGGTAATCGCGGTTGTGGTCGCCCGCCGGTATCTGGATCGGCACGCGCTCCACGATCCGTAGCCCATAGCCTTCCAACCCAATGACCTTTCGCGGGTTGTTCGTCAACAGTCGGATCTCTCGGATGCCTAAATCGTGCAAAATCTGCGCGCCGATGCCGAAGTGTCTCAGATCGGGGGCGAATCCCAGTCTTCGATTTGCCTCAACGGTGTCCAACCCTTCTTCTTGCTGGAGTTTGTACGCTTTGAGTTTATTCAAAAGGCCGATCCCCCGTCCTTCCTGTCGCATATAAACGATTGCGCCGCGACCCGCTTCCGACACCTGTTTCATTGCATACTGAAGCTGTGGGCCACACTCGCACTTGGCCGAGTGTAGCGCATCGCCGGTCAGACACTCGCTGTGCATTCGCACCAGAACCGGCTCGACCTGAACGGACACTCCTCCCGGGGCTGTTTCCGTCCCGATCCCGCCGAGCGTGAGGGCCAGGTGAGGCTCCTGATCGACCATCGACGAGTATGCGAACAAATCAAAGATCCCGAAATCGGTGGGAAGTTTCAGAACGATCTCGCGCTTGATTAGTTTTTCGCGCCGCCGACGGTATTCGATCAGATCCGCGATGGTACACATCTTCAGTCCGTGCTGGCCGCAAAAGCCCCTCAAGTCGGGGAGTCGGGCCATCGTCCCATCTTCGTTCAATACTTCACATATCACTGCCACCTCACGGAGTCCAGACAGCCGGCATAGATCCACGCTCCCCTCAGTGTGTCCCGCACGAACGAGAACGCCACCGGGCCGGGCAATCAACCCATCCATGTGCCCTTTGTCCCTAACCAGATCCTGCGCACTCGTACACGGGTCCGAACAGACTTGAATCGTTCGGCACCTGTCGAACGCTGATATTCCGGTCGCGATTCCGTACCGGGCATCGAAGTTGTGGGTGAACGGGGTCGCAGTGGGATCGAGGTTGACTCCAGGAAGGAGTTCGAGACCGAGGCGGTCGGCATTCGCTTTGGA
>DASZJS010000244.1:0-5661 GCA_035947935.1 Gemmata sp.
TGGATGCGTTTGGGGTTCATGGCGTTGGCGGATTTCTTGGGGCTATCCTCACGGGAGTGTTTGCCACCACCACCATCTTCCCGGATGGCGGCGATGGGCCGTTCGCCTACAGCTATCATCGGGCTCGTCTCAAGACGATCAACGATGAGAAGCTCTTGGACAAGGCCAAGACCAAGACAGAGGAAGCAGAAAAGGATGTCGCTTCCGCGGAAGCAGCGGTGAAGACCGCTCCCGAATCCGACAAGGCTGAAGCGGAGAAGATGCTTGCGGAGAAGAAAGACATTGCGACAGACAAAGCCGCGACCCAGGAGAGCCTGAAGAAAGAGAAAGAAGCACTGGAGAAAACGATTGACAAACAGGACGACAAGGACAACGGTGGGAAAGACAAGAAGACAGCTATGTCGCAGGTGTTCACTCAATGCAAGGCAGCGTTGTTCTCGGTCGTGTTTGCTTTCACGCTCAGCTTGCTTCTGGCGATTCTGGTCCAAACCGTGAGCCGAGGTAACTTCAAAACCGATGAAAAGGGCGAGTCCGAAGGTTTGGACCGGACGGAACACGAGGAGGTTGGCTTCGATTTTGGTCTGGCAACGGAGTCGGTTGCTGTGGTTACCGCTGCCCCGCGTGCTGCTGATATTCCTCGCGGGAACGGCCGGTTCGACCTCCAACTTACCGGGGCCGACCATGCGGAATTGATGAAGGTCTGGACAGAGTTATGCCAGCCAACCAAGGAACCGGCTGACGCCGATTTTCTTGCAGTTTATCCCTACGTGACCACGATCCGCGGAACGAAGTTCCGTTGCCGTGGCGGGAACCCGGAAGAACTCGCTAAACGACTCTCAGCGCTGTTCACCAAACACGTTGGTAAAGTGATTGTCGCTGCAAAAGCGACCTGACTCCGCGTTTCGCATTAAGTCATTAGTCCCGCTTCCTTCGTAAAACAATCAGTGTACCGCTCCGCTGTCTTCCCGAATGACGAGGGATTGAGGACGAGGGACGAATCAAGAAGGACGAACATGAAGCTCATTGTTGCGATCATCCGCCCCGAGAAGCTCGAAGATGTCCAGACCGCTTTGGCCGAGCGCGATGTCTACTTGATGACCGTGAGTGATGTCCGCGGTTGCGGTCGGCAACGGGGGTTCACCGAGGTATACCGCGGAACCGAAGTTCAGATCCGTTTGATCCCGAAGTTGAAGCTCGAAATTGCCGTAAACGAGCCATTCGTCGAAGCGACAGTGGAAGCCATCGTCCACGCCGCGAGGACTGGCGATACGGGTACCATCGGAGATGGCAAAATCTTTGTATTGTCACTCGAAGACTGCATCCGGATTCGCACCGGCGAACGCGGTGGCGAAGCCATCGGCCCTTGAGTCATGCCGACATTCCGAAAGCCCACCCTCGCAAGGGGTGGGCTTTCTTGTTATCCTCCCTTGAAATGCGCCAAGGCCACCAGGAGTGAAGCGACAGCGAAACCCCTGGAAAGACAATAACAAGAGAGATACTCATGCGTCACCCTCTTGAACCCCTTTCCGCTGCCGAGGTCTCTCGGGCGATCGAACTGCTTACCGCTGCAGGTAAGGTGACTCCGACCACGCGGTTTGTCAGCGTCATGTTGAAAGAACCATTGAAGTCAGTCGTTCATTCCGGAAAGGGATGGGATGCTCTGCCCCGTGCGGCAGCTGCTGTCCTGTTCGACAATGCAACCAACTCCTGTTACGAAGCGGAGCTGAATCTGGCAACCGGGGCAATGACCGCATATCGGCATGTCCCCGGCGTCCAACCGACCATGACCATCGATGAGCAGGTCGAGTGCGAGCAAGCGGTGCTGAATAGCCCTGAGTTCGCTGCCGCCATCAAGAAGCACTACGGCATCACCGACACAAAACTCGTGATGGTCGATATCTGGAGTGCGGGGTATTACGGCAACGCCGAGGAGCGCGGGATGCGTTTGGCCCGACCGCTCTGCTTCGTCCGAAGCGACCCGACCGATAACGGCTACGTCCGCCCGATTGAGGGCATCCGTCCGGTTGTCGATCTCAACGCGATGCGGGTTCTGCGGATTGAAGCATACGGACACTGGCCTCTTCCACCGCAGGAAGGCAACTACGCCTCGGATCGTGTTCGCAACACGCGGACCGACATCAAGCCACTCGCCATCACGCAGTCGGAGGGGCCGAGTTTCAGGACCGATGGTTATCAGGTGAATTGGCAGAACTGGTCGTTTGTGATCGGATTCAATGCGCGGGAAGGTTTGACACTTCACCACATTCGCTATGCCGACAAGGGCAAAGATCGCTCGATCCTGTACCGTGCATCGCTCACAGAAATGGTTGTTCCATATGCAGATCCCAACCCAACTCAGGTTCGCAAGAACGCATTTGATGTGGGTGAGTATGGCATGGGGATGTGCGCGAACAGCTTGAAACTCGGCTGCGATTGCGTGGGGCACATCCAGTATTTCGATGCGCATATGTGCGACAGCCGTGGGAAGCCGCTCACCATCCCCAATGCGATTTGCATGCACGAGGAAGATTACGGCATCCTCTGGAAGCACACCGATCGACGATTGCCCGATGCCCCCGAGGTACGCCGATCGAGGCGACTGGTCGTTTCGAGCGTCTCGACTGTCGAGAATTACGAGTACGGCTTTTTCTGGTATCTCTACCAGGATGGCAATATCCAGTTCGAGATCAAGCTCACCGGAATTCTCTCTCTGGGAGCAGCCAGACCGGGGGAAAAGCCAGCGTTCGGAACTCTGATCGCACCACAACTGTATGCCCCCAATCACCAGCACTTCTTCAATGTCCGACTCGACTTCGATCTCGATGGCACAGCAAACACAGTGCAACGAGTCGATGTTGTCCCCGATCCCCCTGGAGACAACAACCCCTTCGAGAATGCCTTCCGCGCGAAGGCGACCGACCTGACCACCGAGAAACGCGCCCGTGGACATCTCAACCTTGAGACAGCCCGGAGCTGGAAGGTGATTAACCCTCACGTGCACAACGCGGTTGGCGATCCGGTTGCCTATCGGTTCCTCCCCGGCGACAACTCGTTCCCATTCGCTTCACCGAACGCATGGTGGCGAAAGCGAGCGGGGTTTGTGAACAACCACGTCTGGATCACGCCATTTGAGGCCAGTGAAAAATATGCTGCGGGCGATTACCCAAACCAGAGTACCGGCGGCGATGGACTCGTGAAATGGACCGAGGCAGACCGGCCGATTGCAGATACAGATGTCGTCTTCTGGTACACCTTCGGGCACACGCATATTCCGCGGCCAGAAGATTATCCAGTGATGCCCACGGCTTATATCGGTTTTTTGCTCAAGCCCTCGGGCTTCTTCGACATGAACCCAGCCAACGATGTGCCACCCTCAGAACCCAAACCGCAAACAGTGACAGGGTGCTGTCATTGAAAAAGAATTCTGATTGCCACAAAAAGGCACAAAATGCACAAAAAAAACAACATAAACGAACATAAATTATAATAAACTGTATTCGGTCTTATTTTGCGCTTTCTGTGCTTTTTTGCGGCCAATTGTATTCACTCCCCGACCATTGGCAGATCGAGTTCGTTTTCCCGGGCGCAGAGGATCGCTGTTTCGTAACCGGCATCGGCATGTCGCATGACGCCAGTTCCCGGGTCGTTTCGCAGAACGCGGGCGATCCGTCGAGCTGCCTCCTGTGTGCCATCGCAGACGATCACCAACCCGGCATGCTGGCTGAATCCAAGCCCCACCCCTCCACCGTGGTGGAATGAAACCCACGTTGCACCCGAAGCAGTATTGAGCAACGCATTCAAGATCGGCCAGTCGGAAACCGCATCGGAACCGTCGCGCATTCCTTCGGTTTCGCGGTTCGGACTGGCAACCGAGCCGGAATCCAGATGATCCCGACCAATCACGATCGGCGCAGTAAGTTCGCCAGTCGCCACCATCTCGTTGAAGGCAAGCCCAACCCGTGCCCGATCCTTGAGCCCGAGCCAGCAGATTCGGGCAGGTAAACCTTGAAAAGCGATCCGGGCGCTGGCCATATCGAGCCAGCGATGAAGGTGCCGATCGTGCGGCATGAGTTCCTTGACCCGGGCATCGGTTCGCGCGATATCCTCGGGGTCACCCGAAAGAACAACCCAGCGGAATGGCCCGATTCCCTCGCAGAACAACGGCCGGATATAGGTCGGAACAAACCCCGGGATATCGAAGGCATCAGCGACACCTTCTTCCTTCGCCATTTGTCGAATGTTGTTGCCGTAGTCGAGAGTCACGGCTCCCCGGCGCTGGAGTTCGAGCATCGCTCGAATATGAACGGCCATCGATGCTTTCGCAGCGCGGATTACCACCTGCGGATCGCTCTTCGCCTTCGCCCGCCACTCGGCGAGCGACCATCCCTGTGGGAGATAGCCATTCAGTGGATCGTGAGCGCTGGTTTGATCCGTGACAACATCGGGGACGATGCCTCTGGCAACAAGTTCCGAGCAAACATCCGCTGCGTTACCCAGTAACCCCACCGAGAGAGCCTTTCCGGCCGCGGTGGCCTCGCGAATGCGAGCCAAAGCCTCATCGAGATCGGTTGCCTTCTGATCCAGGTAACGGGTGCGAAGACGGAAATCGATACGGGTCTCATCGCACTCGACAGCCAGTAATGAAAACCCGGCCATTGTTGCTGCGAGAGGCTGCGCGCCTCCCATCCCACCAAGCCCGCCCGTGAGAATCCACCGTCCGATTGCTTCTCCGTTGAAGTGCTTTTTCGCTACTTCTGCGAACGTCTCGTAAGTCCCCTGAACGATGCCTTGCGTGCCAATGTAGATCCAGCTACCGGCGGTCATCTGACCATACATCATGAGCCCTGCGCGATCGAGTTCGTGAAAATGTTCCCAGGTTGCCCAGCGGGGGACGAGGTTCGAGTTGGCGATCAGCACGCGCGGGGCATCGGGATGAGTCTGAAACACGCCGACCGGCTTCCCCGATTGCACAAGGAGCGTTTCATCGTTTCCCAGTCGCCGCAATACTGTAATGATGGCATCAAAGCATTCCCAATTTCGGGCTGCACGACCAATTCCACCGTACACGACGAGTTCCGCGGGGCGCTCAGCAACCTCGGGATCGAGGTTGTTCATGAGCATCCGGAGGGCGGCTTCCGTTTGCCAACTCTGACAGGAAATCGATTTCCCGCGTGGGGCACGAATGACGCGAGTGGGATCGTTGCGGGTGAAAGTCATTCCGTTCCCTCTTTCTTGCGCCAATCCCTCGCAACCTGCCATGCAAGCCGTGCAGCAACTCGCACCCCACGACCATCGGTGTCGAGTGACGGGTTGAATTCCACAAGATCAACGGCGACAACCTTGTGCGTATTGAGCGCGGAAGTAAGTAGTAATTCCACGGCATCAAGGGAAACTCCCCTGCCAGCCGGAGCACTGACAGCAGGCATGACTGCAACCGGAAGCACATCGAGATCGATGCTGAGATGAATGAGTTCGAGAGCCTTTGCGAAGTCCAGAATTTCATCGTAAAGTTCCTGAAACCTCCACGGCACGACATCTTTGTCGAAGCGAATCCGGGTTCCCAGCGTTTTTGCCCGGTCTAGGAGAGCCATCGTGTTTGAAGCCTCCGAAACGCCGAGGCAAAGGTAGTGGAACTCGAGTCCGGATTCGTGGCATCGTTTC
>DASZJS010000245.1:0-2893 GCA_035947935.1 Gemmata sp.
ACAAGGTCTTGGCCGAGTAGCCGGGAACTCCGATGAGAACGAAGTTTGACACGTGGGGTACCCGAAGACCATGTACCTGGCGAACATCTGGACGAAGAGTAACGGGAATCGCGCGGAACGACCCAGCGGTCGTGCATATCAAATCCGGTCTTCGTCAACGGCTCATGTCCCTGACTCGGGATTGCGGCATGAAGCCAAGACAGCTGCCCTCGCGGACCTCTTCGCCAGCGAAGGCGTGCTCTTTTCGAAAGAGACACCCCAAACGAGAGTCGCATCGAGGGGTCAGCGCCTCGTGAACACACTTGAAATTATGGTCTACTAACAGTCCACGAATTGTTCCCGGGTGTCACTCAGCCGTTTCTGTAGCGCCGTCTGTGTCGCGTGTTTTCTGTTAGTTACGTGTGAATTTCTCGCTGGCACCGCAGACGCCACGGGCTCGAGTCCCGTCGTCCCCGCCATTCCTTTCAAGCACTTGCAACCCTTAGGCCCAACAGATTAGGGAACGATAAGCGCCGAACGAATATGCCCATCTGAAACCTTAAGCGAATCGCCCTCAGATTTCTCTGCCCCATCTCGACACATTGGAGAAGAAAGAGGCTCATCGCGTCACCGGTTTCGACTGGCCGACAACCACCGCGCCGCCAGTCTGAAATATTTGGAACTCTCGAATCTCAGCTCGGCCGGATGAAGAGAGGATGTTCAAGCGGATACGGGAAGCAATCACTGCCGGGAAGCTGTCGATTCGCTTGTGCCCAATGGCATGGCCCTCAACCAGAGTCTGCCATCGCTTACCATCCCAAGTTTCGATGCGATAGTGCTGAACTTTCTGCCCGTCGTTGAGCCGTTCCATCATCACGGCGTGATTAAAGGTCACAGGTTTCCCAAAGGACACCTCGAGGGTCGCGTGGTGAGAATCGGCGGGCGCAGACCAGAAGGTCGTGGGCTCACCGTCCACGGCAGGCTCTACGGCCTCGGTCGTGCGAAGATGTTCCGTCATCAGGTTCTTGCCATAGCGTTGGCGGATGGCCGCACCAAGTTCCTGCAATCGCTTAACATCGGCTTCGGGCAGCAACCCGCGACGATCGGGAGAGAGGCCGAGCATGAGTTGTCCGCCGCGCCCAATCGTGTGATCGTAGGTTGCGATGAGTTCATCCAAGGTCTTCAATGAGGACTCATCGTCCGGATGCCAAAACCAGTGCCCTTTGCGAAGAGGCGTGTCGGCTTCCACCGGGCGCCAGCGCAGATAACCGTGGCGATCAATCACATTCCAGTTCTCGTAGGGAATGTATCCGTCCTCGTTTCCAACCCAGCGAATGTCGCCATACTCGAATAGTGCGACGTCGGCAAAGACCAGGGCGTTGGGTTGATAGATGCGAAGCTCATCGATGATGCGAGGAAAGTTGTAAACATGTCCGCCGCTGCCGGCCCCGTCGAGCCAGAACTCCACCAGGTTCCCGTAATGCTGGATCAGTTCATCCAACTGCGAGATGTAGTAGTCGTCATAGTCGGCTGAATTTGCGTAGCGCGGTTCATGGCGGTCCCAAGGGGACATATAGACACCGAACTTCAGCCCATATTTTTTCGCTGCGACGGAAACCTGTTGCACAAGATCGCCTTTGCCGTTCAACCAGGGACTGCTCTTTACGCTGTAGTCAGTTTGCCCGGTGGGCCACAAGCAGAAGCCATCGTGGTGTTTGGCTACGAGAACGACATATTTCGCACCGCTTGCCTTGATGGCTCGCATCCATTGTTCGGCATCCAGTTCTGTGGGGTTGAACACCTTCGGATCGGCTTTGCCGTCTCCCCATTCGCGGTCCATAAAACTGTTCGGGCCGTAGTGGATGAGAACGCCGAACTCCAGGTCCTGCCATTCGACTTGTTGCGGGGTGGGCTTGATATCGGCGAAGTTCTGCCCGTGCAGAATTGCTGCAATCATGATGAAGGCTAGCAGTGCGGGTATTGCAAACCGGGTGAAGATGGCGGGTTGGGAATTGATCATAGTGTCGCGGTCCCAAAGTCCGGCACGAGGCCTTGTCAGCGAACGAACTTCGTATTCTGGGCGCATTTCCCCTCACATTCGAATCCGCCGCGCAACCGGACTCCTTTTGCGACCTGGCCCTAGCGGCGCCTGGCGACGTCTGCGAGACGCAGATCGGGTACTGGTCCACAGATAACGATATCAAGGCTGTGTGGAAGGTGGGTAACCCGGCTTGCTCTTGAAGGGAGCTACTTCGGAGGCGCTTGCAAGTCTGAGGAGGGGACCTAGTGCTGGTCCCCTCCCTCAGGTTGGCGATGGTCAGAACGTGAAGCGGGCGCCAAGCTGGCCGACGCGTGCACCGGGTGTTCCTCCGCCGTCCAGGATCTTGCCCAGGTTGCCGTCGACCCCGGTGTTCGGGCCGTTGAAGCTATGACGATTGAAGGCGTTGAACATGTCATAGCGAACGTTCAGCTTGTAGTGGCCATCGGTGCCGAACGAGAAGTACTTGTTGACGCCGATGTCCTCGGTCGCCAGACCGAAGCCTCGGACATTGGGGTTGTAGGTGGGGTTGTTTCCGAACTGCCCATACGTCGGATTCGCGAAGCAGGCGGGATTGAAGTAGGTGCTGCCGATCTGGCCGTTGAAGCTCCCACTGTGGAAATTGCAACCCGGCACGAGATTCGGATATACGTTGTTCATTCCCGGATACCAGTTGGTCGAGGTGATGCGCAGGGGGTTGCCGCTGTTGTAGTGGAACCCGCTGTTGACCGTCCAGCCTCCCACCAGGGCGTTGAGGACTCTGCCGGCTTCAGGCAGAAGCGACTTACCTTTGCCAAACGGCAACTCGTACACGATGTAGCCTTTGACAATGTGCGTCTGGTCGAAGGACCCAATGGTGTGTCTTTCCTTGTTCAG
>DASZJS010000246.1:0-2328 GCA_035947935.1 Gemmata sp.
AATGACCCACGGGCCGCAACCGAGTTTACCCCTGAGCGCCTTTCATGGGCGGTTCGGAGGCTGTTCACGCAATACACCAAGCTTCATCCTGATCGACCGAAGATCAGACCGCATGATCTTCGACGCCGGGCAATCACCCTCACTGTTAAAGCAACAGGATCGGTTGACGCAACCGCGGCGGCAATGGGAGTAAAACCCGAGACGGCTCGAAGGCATTACCTCGATTCTCAGAAAGCTTTTCAGACGGAAGAATTGCTCAAAAAGATGGCGAACGTGCTTTTGCCGAAGGATAAGTGAACACCGCCCCAGCTGGTGAGTTCTAGGGCGGTATTCTAGGGCGGTCGGGGTGTACGAGGGGTGGGTCTCCAAAAAGTGCTTGTTTTCTAGGGGTGACTGACGGGATTTGAACCCGCGACTTCCAGATCCACAATCTGGCGCTCTAACCAGCTGAGCTACAGCCACCAGGAATCGGACGTTACAACGCCCAGAGTCTTCTTTTTACACGCCCAATTCGAGCAGTTCAACTCTCCAATACGGAATTACCATCAGTTCCCTGCGGTTCCTGCCCGTGAAACAGAACTCCAACCCAGTTCGTCACCTTCACAAGAGGCTCATTTCCGCCGTTTCGTACAATTTCATCCGGTCGCCAAGACTGTCGTTCACGGTCGATCACCTCCGGTGACTCGTAATCGGGTCGCCTTACGGTATCAAGAGGGTATCGCCACTTCGGAGGTTCACGCATGTCAGCTCCCCATATTGAACACGTCGAAATGTCTGGCCACATCGTCGATTCGTTGCTGCTGCCCAAGGTACTCGATGCCATCCTCTCGCGCGGAGGGCGATACCACATCGAAACGCTTCGTCTCGGGCAGCGACAGGACGACCCGAGTTTCGCACGCATTGAAATCCTGGCCGATACACCCGAGCAGTTGGAAAGGATTCTCGCTGAGGTTCACCCACATGGGGCCGTTCCCTCGCATATTGCGGATTGCCAGACGTTCCTTGCAGACCTCGATGGAGCGTTCCCGGATGGGTTCTATTGCTCGACCAACTTCCGAACTCAACTCCGACTGAAGGGGGAATGGATCGATGTCGAGGATCAGGAGATGGACTGCGGAATCGTCATCGACCCCGAAGGCGCGGCGGCCCGGTGTGTGCCGATGACGGCTGTGCGAAAGGGAGACCGCGTTGTCGTTGGCCGCCAGGGAACCCGGGTTTTTCCCCCGGAAGCCGAGATCCGCAAACACGAACTGTTCGAGTTCATGGCCAGTCCGGTGTCGAGCGAGCGACCGAAAGCGGTGAGCGTCCGGGAGATCGCTCACGCCATGCGAAAGACCCGGAGCAGCGGCGATAAAGTGCTGGCTGTTCTCGGTCCCGCGGTCGTTCATACGGGCGGCAGCGAACTTGTGGCCAAACTGGTTCAAACCGGGTTTGTGAATGTTCTCTTCGCAGGTAATGCCCTCGCCACACACGACATCGAACAGGCGTTTTACGGCACGAGTCTGGGTGTATCACTCGATAAAGGACTGCCCACCGATGAGGGGCACGAACACCATCTGCGAACGATCAATACCATCCGTCGGCTCGGAAGCATCCGGAAGGCGGTCGAGATTGGCAAATTGACCAGTGGCATCATGTACGAGTGCATCAAACACGATGTGCCGTTTGTGCTTGCCGGTAGCATCCGCGACGATGGACCCCTGCCCGAAGTGATAACCGATGCTCTCGAGGCCCAGGATGCGATGCGGCGATTGATCCCCGGCATCGGCTTCTGCCTGATGGTTGCCACGACGTTGCACTCGATTGCCGTGGGCAATCTATTGCCCGCCTGGGTGAAGGTGGCGTGCATCGACATCAGCCCGGCAACAGTGACAAAGCTCATGGACCGGGGAAGTACGCAAACGGTCGGGATCGTATCCGATGCAGAGCCGTTTATCCGGTCGCTGGTGGCAGAGTTGGAGAAGGCCGTGTGATGTGGCTCTTACTCATCCGCATCCCACACCGCGATCTGTCCGCTCTTTCCTCCTGCTGCGCACAATAAACCGTCCGTGGAGTAGGCAATGGCAGTCACAGGACCGATGTTCCAGTCCAGTGATTTGATGAGTTCAGAGCGTGTTGTATCCCAGACCCGAATAGTACCATCGCCGCCACCTGTGATGATCCTGCCGCCGTCCGGAGCGAAAGCAAAGCCACTGACCTGTTTTTTCATGTTGGACTCGAGAAAACCAACCGTGGCCAACCAATCGGCCATCAACACGATGACAGTCTTTGTGGAGTTGATGGCTGCAAGATACTTGCCATCGGGTGAAAACATCAGACATCCGATTC
>DASZJS010000247.1:0-12437 GCA_035947935.1 Gemmata sp.
AACCCCGGCCCCACCGATGTAGAGTTCGCCTGGAACGCCGACCGGCACGGGCTGCCGCTGGGGATCGAGCACATACATTCGGGCGTTCCCGATTGGTCTGCCAATTGGAATAACTGCCTCCTCGCTTCCGCGGCTGCATTGCCACCATGTTGCTTCCACTGCTGTTTCGGTCGGCCCATACATGTTGAAGAGTTCGACATCGAGAAGTGCGAAGAGGCGACCGGGCAATTGAGGCGGCATGGGTTCGCCGCCGCAGCAAATCCGGGTGATCGTTCGGCATGCAGTCTTAAACCCGGGCTCTCCGGTGAGGAAACGCAGTGTGCTTGGGAGACACTGCACAATCGTCACATTGTCTTGGGCGATGCGCGACAGGAGCTGAGATGGGTTCCGTTCCTCGCCCGGTTTGGCCAGCACCAACTGCGCTCCGGTGACGAGTGCGGGGAAGATGGCCACGACCGAGGCATCAAAGTGATACGGCACACTGAGCAGTATGCGGTCATCAAAGTTTGTCGGGAGGGCTTGCCGACGCCATTGCACGGTATTGCAGACCGCAGCATGTTCGACCATCACGCCCTTGGGCCGTCCCGTCGAACCCGAAGTATAAATGACATACGCAAGATCACCAGGCCCGACCGCACTCTTCGGCAGTCCCGGGTTCTCTGCACCACTCTGCGCAAACGGAGCTGTCTCCATGCACAGGATGTTCGTATCGAGTGGAGGCAACAGATCGCGGAGATGGTGCTGTGTGAGCAGGACTGGCGCATTGGTCTCGTTCAGTACGTGGTGAAGGCGTTCGGCAGGGGTGTCCGGATCGAGTGGGACATAAGCAGCACCGGCCTTCAGGACACCGAGAATCGCCGCGACCATTTCCGGACAGCGATCCAGGCACAATACGACCAACGTGCCGACTTCCACGCCGCATCGGCGCAACCCATGAGCGATGCGATTCGCCCAGGCATCCAGTTCGCCGTAGCAGACTGTCCGTTCCTGAAATCGCACTGCAACCGCATCGGGCGTCGCTGCCGCCTGCCTCGCAAACAGTTCGTGAAGGCACACATTCGCATCGAGATCGGCCTGCGTCTGATTCCACTCATCGAGAACGCACATCCGCTCGGTCTCGGTCAACCAGGAGGCTCGGGATAGAGGAGTGTCGGGGTTGGCCACGAGCGATGCCAGCAGAGTGCAGTAAAACCCGGCGAGGCGTTCGGCGGTCGGTCTGTCGAACAAGTCGGTGTTGTAGCAGAGCATTCCTTCAACTGTGCCATCGTGTTCCTCCAGAACCATTTCCAGATCAGCTTGGCAGATGCGCTGTTCGATGGGGAACGGTTCAGTCTCCAAACCCCCGATCTCCATCCGGAAATCAGCCTGGGGAAGCAGAAATCGACTGGCACCAACCTCGCCCGCCCGGTGAGCTTTCTCCAGCGTGAAGGATGCCTGGATGAGTGGCGTTCGGCGTGGGTCGCGTTCGATTCCGAGTCGCTCGACTATCAGCGAGAACGGGAAATCCTGATACTCGAAAGCGGCGAGAACTGTCGCGCTGACCGTCTGGAGCAGCGACCGGAACGATGGGTCGTTGGCAAGTCGGGCTCGCAGGGGGAGCATGTTAATGAAGTACCCGACAACCCCCTCGAACTCTCTCCGAGGACGGCCCGCGAACGGCGAGCCAACAACAAAATCCGTTTGGCCGGAATAACGGGACAGGAATGCCTGAAAACACGCAAGCAGTGAGACGAACAAAGTCACTTCTTCCTTGGCGGCTAACTCCTTCAACCGCGCCGTTAACTCGGCATCGAGTCGGCAAGCCACACTGCCGCCACGGTGAGTGAATCGGGGTGGCCGGGGCCTGTCGGTTGGCAGTTCGAGTACGTGCGGAACGCCATCGAGATGATTTTCCCACCAGGTCCACAGTCGTTCGCCCTCCGAACCGGCGAGGCGGTCGGTTTGCCAACGGACAAACTGTCGATAATCGCCATTGAGCAGCGGAAGTGCAGGGGGCTTTCCAGCGAGCGCGGCCGGATAAGTGGTTCGCATCTCTTCCATGAGGACCACAAAGGACCAGAAGTCGCCGATAATGTGGTGCGCGGTAAAGAGAAAAACATGATCTCCCGGCGAGCGAGTGAAAAGGTGCATTCGCAACAGCGGCCCATGCTCCAGGTCGAATGGTCGTGCAGTCTCTTGCTCCACCCTGCGGCGAAGCGATTCCGCATCGCACTCCGAAGCATCGATGAACTCCAACGCGGCCTCGCTCCGTTTGTGGACCTGTTGCAGCAGTTCTGCATCGCGCTCCACGAAGGTGGTCCGCAACCCAGGGTGACGATCGATGAGCGACTGAAAAGCTTGGCGGAAAGCATCCGTATCGAGGGGCGAGCAGATGTGAGAACAGAACGAGAGATTGAGAGCTGGTGAGGCTGGGTCCATCTGGTACAGGAACCCAAGTGCTCGCTGTCCATGCGACAGTGGGAAGATGTCCGTGTCAACATCTGACTCCCGCAACCGGTGTTCCGAGACTGACGGATCATCACCAGTAAAGCGTTCGAGCAACAGCCTGGTTAGACTGGAGATGCCAGGGCTTCGCATTAACTCGACAACTGGCAAAGCGATACCCAGTTCAGCCTGAATCCAGTTGACCACTTCCACGGCCATCAGCGAATCCATGCCCAGTTGAAGGAGCGAGGTCTCCCAGTCGGTCGCGGTGGATGAAGTGCCGAGCACCCGTGCCAGTTTGTAGCGCAGGATCGCTCCGAGAACAGTAGGACGCTCTTCGGCAGGAACGCTCTGAACGCTGGCGCGGATTGAGGTACCATGCGTGCCATCTTCCCGCACGGTTCTGGCCTGATGTATCAGGTCAGCAAACCGCGGTGAAACGCGACCTGTAACGCCGAGACCTTTCCACTGCGACCAATCCACACGCATGACGCTGAGCTGGACCGCTCGTCTCTGGATCGCTCGCTCAAGAAGAGTCATCGCCTCCCCAACGGAGAATGAGAGCACTCCTTGACGTGTGAGACGATCGCTCAGTTCTTGCCGCTCGGCAAGATAGCCAACCTCGCCAAGGTGACCCCAGTTAATCGTCAGACATGGCAGATTGCGAGATCGGCGATACCAGGCAAGAGAATCGAGGAAGGCATTAGCTGCGGCGTAGTTCCCCTGCCCCGCATGACCGAACACGCTGGAGAGAGAGGAGAAAAGGACGAAGTAGTCGAGGGGAAGATGTTGCGTCTGCGTGTGCAGGTTCCAGGCCCCTTGCAACTTGGGAGAGAGAACCCGGTGCATCCGGTCGCGAGTGAGATTCTGCAACAAGCAGTCTTCCAGAACCATCGCGGCGTGAAACACACCACGGAGTGGTGGCAACTCACGCGCGATCTTCGCGAGCATGTGGGCAACGTCTTCCTCACTCGTCACATCAACCTGCGCAATCATAACGCGAGCACCAAGGCTCTCCAGTTCTGCGATCGCGCAGTGCGCCTCGTCTGTGTTTGCGCCCCTGCGACCCGCCAGGATGAGGTTCCGCGCCCCATGCTGCACCATCCACCGTGCGGTCGCCATCCCGAAGCCACCAAGTCCACCGGTAATCAGGTAACTCGCATCGGCCTGGAATGTCACCGGGTCGTCACCGGGCGACACTGTCGCGGGTTGTTCGGCCATTGAGAGAACGACCTTACCGATGTGTTTGGCCTGCTGCATGAAACGGAACGCTGCGGCCGCATCACCAATTGGGAAGATGCGATGGTGCAGCGGTTTGAGCTTGCCCTCGTGTACTTCTTCCACAATCGGTTTGAGCAGTTTGCCCAGCAGCCCAGGGCGTTCGCGCATCACGCGATCCAGGTCGATGGCGAAGAAGGAGAGATTCTTCTGGAACGGTTGAAGGCCGATCCGTGTATTCTGGTAGATGTCGCGCTTGCCGATTTCCAGGAAGCGGCCATACTCGGCGAGAACAGAAAGCCCCTTGGGAATGGCCTCGCCAGCGAGAGAGTTAAGGATGACATCGACCCCGCGACCACCAGTCTGCTTTAACACCTCATCCGCAAAAGCGAGCGTTCGCGAGTCCATGACGTGTTGGATGCCGAGATTGATGAGGAATTGCCGCTTCTCCTCGCTCCCGGCGGTCGCGAATAGTTCAGCGCCCGCGCGAAGGGCAAGCTGGACAGCAGCCAGACCAACGCCACCCGTCGCGGAATGAATGAGTACGCGCTCGCCACGATCCAGGTGGCCAAGGTGATCGAGAGCATAGGACGCTGTGAGGAAAGCGATTGGGATGGTCGCCGCGGCTTCAAAACTCAGATGAGGTGGTTTTCGGGCGACGAGTTCCGCTCGCGTGGTAACGTGGCTCGAGAAAGCGAAGGGAGCAACGGCCAACACCTCATCGCCGATAGCCCAGCCTTCAACACCCTCACCAATCGCAGTGATTACTCCGCTGCACTCCGCTCCGAACGGCACCGGGCCGTCGGGCAATCCAGGATAAATCCCCAACGCCTTCATGACATCGCTGAAATTAAGCCCCGCTGCACGTACCTCAAGTTCGATCTCGCCAGGTTTGGGCGAAGAACGGTGGATGGCTTTCAGGGTCAGCCCATCGATAGTTCCCGGTCGGATCGTCGTCAAGCGGTAAGCCGACGCAGTCTGATCGACGTTATCAGTCTGGTCGTCGCCTGTGGTCGCTACGTAACGGTGAACATACCGGTGCGACCCGCGCAGCGCAACTTCATCCTCATCGTCTTTGGCGTGCAGTTCATCATGGAGTGGCACGATGTCGCCAGCACTCATCTCGGGATCGAGATCGATCAGTTTGCATCGCAGCGGGGCGAACTCGTTGATGATGACCCGGCCAAGGCCGATAAGGGGTGCTTGGGCAACCTCGGTGGCCAGTGGCGTGGCACCGACGGATTGTGCGCTCTGCGTCACCAGGAAGAGGCATGGTTTCTGCTCGCCTGACGTTTCTTCCCAGGATTGAATGAGGTGCGTCGTACTCAACAAGAGCGTGTCTTGCACTGACTTCAGATCAGAGGTTTGCAGTGTCTCCGTTGGTATTGCATCAAGTGCCCAGAGGTGGATGATGCCCCGGCGCGGGTGATTGCGCAGTGCGGGAATTGATTGGAGGAGACGACGCATTTCGTCGCGGCAGGTGGGGTTGATTTGCCAGCGGTTTTCATCGAGAGAAGCGAACCCGGATCCAGGCATGATGAGAGTGCATTCGTCGCCCGTGCGGCGAAGATGTTCGGCAAGTTTGTCGCCGATACCACCACTATCCGCGAATATCAACCACGCACCCGGTAAAGGAGCAGCCTCGTGACTGACAGCATCTGGTTGCTCCGGCAGCGGTTTCTCAATCCATTTGTATGCGTAAAGCAAATCATCCAGGGTCTCGCGGTTTGCCGTTGTCACTCGTTGACTGCGAAGTCCCTGGATCGCGACGATGAGTTGGCCGTTCTCGTTGTAGATATCAATGTCGGCAACCGAGTGGCGTGTGGTCTTCTCACGCAAGCGGGCGTGGCTCCAGAGTCGCCTACCAGGTTTGTGGTACAGGCGAACTCGCTCGATCTCGACAGGAAGATACAGATCGCCCACCTTGCGATCGAACTCGGGGTCCGCGGCGATGACAACCTGGAAGCACGAGTCCAAGAGCGCGGGATGGAGGATGTACTCATCGTCCGCTTCGGTCCAGTCACCAAGGAATGACACTTCACCCAGCGCTTCATGCTTCCCCTGCCAGCAACGTTCTATCCCTTGAAACCGCGGGCCATAATCCAGTCCGAGCTTGGCGAAGTAGTCGTAGCACTCGACCCGCGTGAAGGACAGCGGGCAGCGGCTGCGTATTGCCTCTGCGTCGAAGACGTCGGCCACTGCCTCTTGCGTGAGAGCCCGGACGACAACCTGAAAATGCGCTGTCCAATCGTGCTGATTGTTCCCCGTTGGTCGGCTATCGATGCGGATGATCGAGTCGTCCGGAGAAAAGGCAGTGTGCAACCAGATAGCGGCATCTTCCGGCGGGAAGCAGGGGTTAGCAAGTTTGGCTTCCTCCAGTTCACAGGCCGCTTGGCCGAAAAGTTCCCGAGCAACCGCGAAGGCACTCTCCACATATGCCGTGGCAGGCAGGATGGTGACACCTTGGACACGATGCGCAGCGAGATACGGAGCTTGCCGAAGGTCGAGTCGAACCTCCCAGGCAGGGCGAGGACTTCGCGCTGAGATGCCGAGTAGCGGATGAACGGGAGCCGAAAGCCGCGTGGTGTGTGATTCTTCGGATTCGGACCAATAGCGTTGCCGTTGCCAGGGATACGAGGGGAGTCGGACAAATCGCCGCGGGCCAGGTGTGATTTTGGTCCAGTCGAGGTCGTGACCGTGAACGTGTAGCTCGGCCGCAGAGCGGAGCATGGTGGCTCGCTCATCCTCATGCCGTCGCAGGGATGGGAGAGCTGCGATTTTTTTGCCGCGATGCTGGTAGCATTCCGCAACGGCTGCAATTAGTACCGGGTGTGGGCTGAGTTCCACGACAGTGTCGCAGCCGAGATCGATACACCGATCGACCCCTTCGGCAAAGCGAACTGTCCGGCGGACGTTTTGCCACCAGTAATCCGGCCCAAGTTCTGGCCCCTCAACCCGCTTGCCACTCACCGTGGAGAAGAACGGTAACCTTGCCTGCCTGGGCCGAATGCCGGTCAGGGATCGCAGTAGCTCCTCTCGCACAGGTTCCATTTGAGCACTGTGGAAGGCGTAATTCACTTGGAGAAAGCGGGAAAAGACGTTCCGCTGTTCCAGAATCCTGGCGATCTCTTCCAGTGGTTCGGCTTCGCCAGACAATGTTATCGAACTGGGAGCATTGATCGCCGCGAGGCTAACTCGATTGCCTCGATCTTCAAGCAGTCGGCGCGTTTCCTTATCGGAGAGTCCCACTGCGAGCATCCGACCGTGGGACGATGCGCGATCCATACATCGGCCGCGGTGGTAGATGATTTGCATTGCGTCTTCGAGGTCGAACACGTCCGCCAGGTAAGCGGCCGCTACTTCGCCAACACTGTGTCCGACCAAGGCCGCAGGTTGCACACCCCAGGATTCCCACAACGCTGCGAGGGCAACCTGGATCGCGAAGATCGCCGGCTGGGAGATGGCGGTCTCCGCCATGCGGGTTCGTGCTTCCTCGGCATTTAGTTCTTCCAACAATGACCACGTGCCAAGTCTTCGGACGATCGCATCGCACCTTTCAATCGTGGCGCGAAATACCGGTTCTGCGCTCAACAACTGGCGTCCCATTCCCCACCACTGCGGCCCCTGGCCCGAACAGACGAAAGCGATGTGGGGAAGCTGCCCTGCCACCGTGCGGCCACTGGCAGCCAATGCCACAGGCTCGCCAGCGATAAACGCAGCGAGTACACCCGACAACTCCTCCTTCGAGTGAGCGACAACGGCCAGCCTGTGGTTATGGTGAGTGCGGTGTTCCGCGGCGTTCACGGCGATATCGTGGAGTGAAATATCGGTCGCGGGACTGGCCAGATACTCGCATAAATCGGCAGCGACGGCACGCAGAGCCTCGGGTGATCGGGCCGAGAATGGCACGATGACGGAGGAAACTTTACTCGGTTCGACCGCGATTTCTTGCACAGTCGGAACCGGAGCGCCTTGCAGTACGATGTGGGCGTTGGTGCCGCCAAAACCAAACGAGTTGACGCCAGCCAGAGCTGTTCCTTCTGTCGTGGGCCAAGGTTCGGTGTGCGTGGGAACGTGCAGGTGCAGTCGTTGAAAGTCGATGTCGGGGTTCGGTTGTTCAAAGTACAGGTTGCGAGGAATTCGCTGGTTGTGGAGCGCCAGGGCCGTCTTGATCAGACCCGCGATGCCTGATCCCGCCTCGAGATGGCCGATGTTGGTCTTCACGGATCCAATTACGCAAGCACGATCGGCGGGGCGTCCCTCGCCCAAAACCTTTCCAATGGCGGTTGCCTCAATGGGATCGCCCACCGGCGTCCCGGTTCCGTGGGCCTCAACGTACTGGATGTGTGAAGGGGTCACGCCGGCATTCCGGCACGCTTGCCGAAGTAGTTCCTCTTGTGATTCCTGGTTGGGGACTGTCATGCCTTCCGTGCGGCCGTCCTGGTTGATCGCTGTTCCCCGGATCATCGCGTAAATTCGGTCGCCATCGGCAATGGCTCGTGCCATCGGTTTCAAAACGACGATGCCGGCCCCTTCACTTCGAACAAATCCATTTGCCCGGGCATCGAAAGCCTTGCAGCGGCCATCGGGCGATAGCATTCCCATCCTGCTGAACCCGACATACCAGTCTGGAGTGAGCAGGGCGTTAACGCCTCCGGCCAAAGCCAGTGGAGCATTCTCCACCCAGATGCTTTGGCAGGCGAGATGCACCGCGACTAGCGCTGAGGAACATGCGGTATCGACTGCGGCACTCGGTCCTCGAAAATCGAAGCAATACGAAATGCGGTTCGCGGCGATGCTCAGCGTCCCGCCTGTGTTCATGTACGCATCGATCGTGCCTCGGTCGCGAAAACTCGTTTGCAGGACCGAGTAATCCCAACTCGATATTCCCACAAAGACGGCGACACGCTTCCCCGAGAGTCGAGGCAGCACCTGTCCGCCGTCTTCGAGTGCTTCCCATGCGACCTCAAGAAGAAGTCTCTGCTGGGGGTCCATCCTCGCCGCTTCTCGCGGTGAGATGCCGAAGAAGTGCGGGTCGAACTGATCGATACCCTCAATGAATCCGCCTCGACAAGCGTGCGACTTACCCGGCTTGCCGGGTTCTCGGTCGTAGAAGGACTTGAGGTTCCAGCGATCGGCCGGTATCTCGGCGATGGCATCGATTCCATCTACCAGATTCTTCCAGAAACTGCCCGGTGTGCGGACACCTCCCGGCAATCGGCAACCGATGCCGATAATGGCGATCGGTTCCTGGAACAGAGCCAGACCCGCATCTTCCCGATTAGAAGTGGGCAGATAGCCATTCAAGCGACTTTGCAACGTCATCTCGATTCACCCCGCACCGATCAATCCAGCAAGCAAAAACGCGATCGGCTCCGGTTGAACTTTTCGTGGGTATGGTATTTGGAGGGATTCCATGCCAGGCACCTGTGGCATTCCTCGGCTGGTCAAGGAAGTGTAGCAACTACCGTGCCCCAAGCAACTAACGTAACGTGCCCCATCTGCCGCCGGTACCCTCTGCAATGGTCATCTCGTGACGGTAGCGGATGGATGATTCGATACTGACGGCAAAACCGTCACAGCCGATACAAAGTCGCACATCACCGCGTGGTGGAGTCGCCAATGTATGGATGGAACAAGTTTGATGATTCAGAAGGGATGAAGGATGAAGCCGCAGACCAGATTTTGCTCTCTGTCATCTTCGATGAAGAGAGAAACGACCATCTCTTCCACACGAAAATTGGTGCGCAATCGAGAAACAACGAGACGAGCCACCGACCACCGACACCGCATGCCGTCAGGTCACTTCAAAGGATCTTTGACCTCTGCCAACCCGCCCGCCGATTACACGAACAGTTGCCGCAGCGGCGTTCCGTCAGCGATCCTCCAGGGACGACCGCCTGGGTCGTTGATTTCGGTCATCGGGTCGATTCCCAGTGCGTGATACACGGTTGCCGTGAGGTCGGCGGGTGCAACCGGGTTGGTAGCCGGGTGTGCCCCAATCTTGTCGCTCGATCCATAAATTACGCCACCCTGAATGCCGCCACCAGCCAGCACCGCCGAGTAACACTGCGGCCAGTGTTGCCTTCCGGCATTTTCCACTCGCGGCGTTCGTCCAAATTCGCCAACCCAGATCACCAGCGTCTCATCGAGCAGTCCTCGGGCGCTCAGATCGTCGAGCAGGGCAGCGAACGCCTTATCTGCCGGGGGCATCAGTCGGTTTTTGAGCGAGGGAAAATTGTTACCGTGTGTGTCCCAAAATGTCTGGCCATCATCGGGCCAGTTGACCGTGACCAGTCGGGTACCAGCTTCGATCAATCGCCTGGCGAGCAAGCAGCTCTGCCCGTGCGCGTGCCGACCGTATTTGTCGCGGATCGTCGCCGCCTCGCGCGATAAATCGAACGCCGTCGAGACAGTTGGGGAGAGGAGCAAGTCGAGAGCTTTGTTCTGCACACCAGTATAGCCGTTCAAACCCCCGGTCCGGTCGAGGAGTCGGGACAACTCGGCTCGTCCCCTCAGCCGATCGGTGGACACGTCGCTTGAGGCACGCAATCCCGCCACGGCGAATGATGGCAGGTTCGGATTCCCCGTGACGAGAAATGGGTCGAAGGCGTTGCCCATCCAACCGCCGTTCTGCCCGGGTGCCGTGCCGCCTGGTGCAGCAGGGTGAGAGACCGCCCAAGGAAGCGTAACCGCGGGGGGAATGGCGTGAGCTGATGGCAACATCTTCTGGATCACGGCCCCGAGGCATGGGGCATCGCTCCGACTTGCCCCATCAGCGTCTGAGTTCGGCTTCGGAGCGATCCGCCCCGTCATGAGGTGATGTACGGGCGAGAGGTGAGCGGGGTCTGTGTGAGTCATCGACCGCACAACCGCGTATTGCTGCGCCCGGGTCGCCAAGTGGGGGAAGTGCTCACCGATCTGGAGTCCCGGCACAGTGGTTGATATTGGCTTGAACAAACCGCGGATTTCGGGCGGAGCATTCGGCTTGGGGTCCCAGGTATCGATGTGGCTTGGGCCGCCCCACATGAACAACAGAATGACCGACTTGGCCTGTCCCTTGGCCTTTGGAGTGTTCGCCGCCCGCGCCTGAAGAACATCGGTCAACCCGAACCCAAATGGAGCAAGGCTGCCAACACGGAGCATTTCCCGTCGCGTGAGCCCCTGGCACGACCGTTGGCGTTGTTCTTGACAGTTCATCAACATTCCTCAGTCGTCCACGGCTGATCGGGCTATCGGTCTGATGCGGTAGATGACCTTCTTGGCCACTTTCGATGCAGCGAGTCGATCGCCGCGATTTAACAAGTCGGTCAGCCGTGAAATCTGTCAGTCTGGGGCACACTTCAAAGTGCGGAACAGAGTAGTGGCGATCCGCGAGTGATTCGGCGGGAGGGCAGGTATAAGGCGTGGTTCGTGGTTAACGATACGCCGATTCGGGGAGTGTTCTGGATAGAATTGATTTTCTCAAACCACCAACTGACTGTCAAGCAAGTTCCAAGACGCTCAACAGAACGCCAATGATGGCAGCAGGTTTACCCGGCCATCCGTGGACGATGGAGGAGTTGTTGGAGACGGCAGGGACGTTATAATTGAGCGAACGAGAAGAGGGCGACCGATGACCGAATTGGAATGGCTGGCCAGCGAGGACGCCCAGGAAATGCTTCGGTGTCTGGAGCGACAGCATAACGCCAATCGGAAGAAAATTGGTCGGCGAAAGGTCCGACTATTCGGTTGCGCATCCTGTCGTCTGCTCTGGGAATCAATGGTGGATGAAAGAAGCCGAAAAGCGGTTGAATTCGCGGAAAGAATGATAGACCATCTGGTCACAAGTGCAGATTTAAGCAGTGTCAGAGATGAAGCACGCCAAGCGGTTGATTCACAATCATCGATCAAACCCAATGTATCATCATCGCAGTTTTCGCCTTACAAATTATTTGAAACGTGGCGCGTGAGTTTGGCAGCATGCACTATTGTTGGTGGAGTGGCATCCTCTGCTTACGCCCATCCAGCCATGACTACATTTGTTGGAGAAGGCGTTCCGCAAGCACGACAAGAATGGCTATCGGATCTCCGTGACCTATCCCATCTACTTCGCGACATTTTCGGCAACCCCTTCCGCCCCATCACCGTCAACCACTCTTGGCTCACTTCCACCGTTGTTGCTCTTGCAACTGGCATCTACGAAGAGCGAGCCTTCGACCGAATGCCCATCCTTGCCGATGCCCTTCAGGATGTCGGTTGCGACAATGCCGACATCCTGAACCACTGCCGACAACCGGGCGAGCATGTTAGAGGTTGCTGGTGTGTGGATCTGTTACTGGATAAAAAATAATTGTTCTTCAAACTGTACCACCACCCCGCATTCCCCTTGTCACCCAAAACGAACGCGGCCAGCCCGAATGACTTCGTGGCTGGCCGTTTGATTTTTGATTCGTGTTTGCCGGGTTGTCCAATCAGAAGGCAGAGCGATCAATAACGGTCGCCGCCATATCCGCCGCGGCCACCACCTCCGCCGCCGCCGTATCCGCCGCGGCCACCACCTCCGCCGCCGTATCCACCGCGGCCACCACCTCCACCGCCGTATCCACCACCTCCGCCACGAGGCCGCTCTTCGCGCGGCTTGGCTTCATTCACGGTGAGGCGGCGACCCTGGTATTCCGCTCCGTTGAGTGCCTGGATCGCCTCATCGGTTCCGCTGGACATCTCAACGAATCCGAACCCGCGGCTCCGGCCGGTTTCCCGGTCCATAATCACTTGAGCTTTGGTAACGGTGCCGTACTGCCCGAACAGTTGCT
>DASZJS010000248.1:0-4553 GCA_035947935.1 Gemmata sp.
CGAACCGAAATCGGGTCGGCAAATTCACTCATATCAAATCGCGTCAATCGATCCTTTGAACCGAAGAGGAACTCGGCCAGCGCCTTCGCCATCTCCGTCTTGCCAACTCCTGTTGGCCCGATGAACAGGAGCGATGCAATCGGCCGTTTTGGTCGCGTCAGCCCGGCCTTCACTGTGGCGAGAAGATCGACCACAAGGTTTACTGCATCCGGTTGCCCCACGACGCGCGATGAGAACCATCGGCTTGTCTCATTCACATCTAGCGGGATGGCCGGATCGATGATCGACCTGGGAAGTCCTGTTTCGCGGGTGAACGCGAGGTACACTTCCTCCTCATCGATGGACTTTGGGGCTTCGTCTACGCCAGTATTAATTGCAACATGCGACAATGCTGCATCGCGAAGCAGATTATCGAGGAAGCGAAGTGGTCGGCCGGGGTAAGCGGAATACGTGGCGTATCTACGGTGCAGTCGATCGATGGCTGCGAGTGCCGCAACACCCAGCGTTCTGTCTTTTGACGATGCGGAAGCAGCATCCAGATTAGCGATGACCCTCCTGGCTCGTCTTTTCTTCTTATTCTTCTTTGCTTTGGCTGCGCGTTCCTCGGCCAGCCGGATCACCTTGCGGATAGGGTATTCCCGAACGAACGCTGCGAGGATGGCTTTCCCCTTAGTATCGTCTGGTTCTTCGATGGCGATGTGTCGGAACGCATCAAGCAACTGGGGGTCTTGCTTCTCGATCAGTGGGAGTTGTTCGGGGGTCGCTTCGGCCACGCAGAGGAGATCGCCGCGGGCAATGGCCGGACGGAGGAATGTGGCAATACCAGTGTGGTTGTACTCGCTCTTGCCGACCTCCATGAGTTCAACCAGTACCCCAACGTGGAGTACCGCTCGTTTCTTCGCAACGTCCTTGACCAAGTCCTGGCAACGCTGTTCCCACATCCCGAACCCGGTCTGCCCGGCCACGATCCGGGCACCGCTTGTGTGAAAGATGGGAGGCTTTCCGGTGACTGCACCCCATCGCCGCGCCAGTTGACGGACTGCGGCAGTCTTCCCAACACCGCTGGGGCCGATCAATAGCACGCTTTGGGGTGGGTTTGCGGTGAGTGCCTTCTCGATTTCGTTAACCGTCTCCTCGATTTCATAAGCCGGTTCTTCACCCGCCCCGAGTTGTGTTGCGATCTTCTGAAGAAGCGTCTTCTTCTCCTCGCCCTCGTTTTCCCCCCGGATCGCCCGATCCTTGAGCGATGGCATCTTAACTTTCAGTTCTACCCATTCGACCTCGAACGCCTGCGTGGTCTGGACACTCGCCAACTTCCGGAGCCCAACTGAGAGGTTCATCCTCCGGAGCGCGGAGAGTGTCTCTCTGCGTAAAACTGTCGTGAGGTTATCGGCGACATTGGCAATCACCTCGATCCCGAGTTCAATTACACGGGCCAGTACCAAATCCGGACGCGGTTGTAGGCGTGTTCCGGCGGGAATAGGTTCTGTAATGGGACGTGGATGATCCCAGACAACAGCATGGAAGGTCAGTTCGATCGGGTCGCGCCAGGCTTCATTCACTCGCGGCGGATCGAGAAGGAGCGTGAATGGAAACTCACGTGCGGTCGTGGTTCTACGGCGTCGAAGGAGTTCGCCCGAAGCGAGTCTGGGGATCAACTCGGTGAGGTTCCGGCGGGTTGCTTGCCCGGCTGCGGTTCGGTTCACTCCGAGTCTGGCGAACTCGGGATAGAACAGCGCCTCGGCCAACACCGCGCCAGGTCCCACCTTGCGGTGGATCAACCCGACTGGGAATACGATCTCAGAGGCCATGAGTCACGTTTGGAGGCGGTTGTTGGTTGGAAGTTGGGATAGAAATACGTCTCGCCAAGTTCTTCGGTAAAACCGATCCGCCAGCATGCCGCTTTTCAAAGGACGGGGCAACAGACCGGTGGGTTCATATTTCTCAGAAGACATGCTGCGACCCGAGTAGACTATCCAGCCTATCAAGGCGAATCATTCTTCAGGCATGGCCTCGACGATGCAAGACGTCGCGCCGGGAATGGAAACAATCCGACGCAGCGCCAACCGTGCCGAGGACAGGAGTGATGCCCACTCAGGTTCGCTGCGCTCCCGGCCGCCGGTGACCGTGAGCATGTTCAGATCCCCCATCAGGATCTTTTCGATCGCCGGGTCAGCGTGGTCGACCCGCGATGGTAACACGGCCTCGATGACCAGGAGTCTGCTCCCCGCGGACATCGCCGCTCGGCAGTTTTGGAGGATACGCTTGGCATTCTCATCGTCGTAGCCGTGCAGCACGCGCTGCATCACGTAGACATCCGCTCCACTAGGAACCGCTTCGAGGAGGTCGCCGGCCGACAGTTCGCACCGGGCTGAGAGCCCGGCGGCCTTCAGCTTGTGAGTTGCCTCGGCGATAGCTCCCTCGCGGTCGACGAGGATGCCCCGTGTTTGTTTGTGGGCGGTGAGGATCGCTGCCAGCAGCCCTCCGCCCGCGCCACCAAGATCGGCCACGACGCGGCACGCGGAGAAATCATACGCTGCGGCAACTGGTGCCATGCTGTCAGCGCTCGGCTCTGCGAACACCGCGTGGAAGATCGCCTTGGCGTTGGGCTCCCTTGCCCAGCGTGACTTGACCCCCTCGCGTTCCATTACCGCAGCCGCGCCTGATTTCTCACCGGTCCTTACGCATTCCGCCAGGTACGTCCAGGAATCGGCGATTAGATCAGCCCAGAAAACGACCGAGGCCCAAACTGTTCCAGGTGTATCCCGGCGGAGGGGCTGACCGAACGGGGTCAAGGCGAAGCGGGTCGGTGCCACCTCACTGACGATGCCGATACTCGCCAGGGTCCGCAGCAATCGATACAGGGCGTCGGGGTCGGCAGCGACCGCAACCGCGAGGTCATCAAGATTCTTCTCGTTGTCCCCCAGCGCATCGGCGATGCCGAGGCGGACGGCAGCGCATAGCACCTTTCCTCTGAAATAGCCCTGGGCCATGTCAACAAGCGAGGTCTGGGCGGGAGTGTTCGTCGCGTCTGTCAAAGCACACCTCACTGTGTCGAGAGATAAGTTATGGAGTCCACATAAGGGCATAGGGTGTGCCACTGGATTCCTGAGTTGGTGTATACTCGTACCTGTCGGGCTGGCAAACTATAGGCCTTTCCAACACATTCCACGAGGCCTTGGCATGGAAGCCATTACCACAGTTACCCTTCAGTTAACGGCCGACGAGGCTGCATACATCGAAATTTGCTTGGCTCGACGCCGGGAACTTCTCGCTCTCGCCGATACCGCAGCTTACGGCAAGGTTCTCGCCGAGTGCGAGAATGCCACCGTCGAAATCGCCCGTCAGCATGCTCAAGGCTTGCTCACCGACGCCATTACTCGGCGTGTTGCACACGCCGAAAAAAAGGGGCGACGACCCGCGTCTGCACCTGCGGTCGGATGCGACAGAGCCGAGGACCAGACCAACGCACCGTGCTGACGGCATTCGGAACGATCTCGATCACCCGCAGACACTTCGGCTGTCCCAACTGTGGTGAGTCGCAATATGTGGTCGATCCCCTGTTGGGAATTGAGGGCTATCTCAGTCCGCGGGTGCTGCGGTTGGCGTGCCGGCTGTCGGGCGATGGTTCATTCGAGATTGCTGCCCAACGGTTGGATGAGTTGTGTTCGATCCCGGTAAGTGGCGAAACCCTGCGTCGGCATTGCCCGGTGGTTGGAGCATCAATAGCGCAGTGGGTTCGGACCCAGCCAACTGCGGTAGCCCCGTTTGCTGAGGCGAAAGGCGAAATCGAGGTGCAGACCGACGCTGGGAAGGTGAATACGACCACAGGCTGGCGAGACTTGAAGGTGCTGGCTTTTACCAAACGTCCGCTGGGTAAGCCAGCGAGCCCGCAGGAGTGGGACACGCGGACCCTACCGGGGCCGACGACCCGTATGGTGTTCACCGACATTGAGGAAATCGAGACGTTCCGCCAGGACTGGCGACGCTGGGCGGACCGGTTAGGAATTGGGTCGGGAGCCGCGGTAACGATGCTGGGTGATGGTGCCGAGTGGATTTGGAATGCGGCGGAAGCCCAGTTGCCGGGATGCCGACACGTACTCGATGTTTATCATGCCCTGGAACACATCGGAACAGCCTCCAAACAGTTGTACGGAGAAGGGACGGACGCCGCGACCAGGAGTTTCGAGTCGGGAAAGTTGAAGCTGGTGGCCGATGGATGGAAGGGAATTTGTGAGTACGTGGGAGAGGAACTGAGTCTGGGAGACACTCTTGAGCGTCGTGCGGCGTTAGAGGAGCTGCTTGGCTACGCGAAGAATCATGTGGGACGGATGTGTTACCGGTCCCGTTTGGCAGAAGGGCGATCAATCGGTTCGGGCCTGATCGAAGGCCAAGTGAAAACACTGGGGTTGCGTCTCAAAGCTCGGGGGGCTCGTTGGGTCGAGCGAAACGCCGAAAATATGGCAGCGTTGGTCGGATTGAGCCACAGCACCCTCTGGGAAACCTACTGGACCCTGGCAACGTGAGTAATTCAGGAATCTAGTGGCACACCC
>DASZJS010000249.1:0-3537 GCA_035947935.1 Gemmata sp.
GTGTGGAATTCATCTGGCTTGAGGATTTTCGCTCTGGTAGCACTGTTCAGGTCGGAGCAAATGTTCTCGGCGTTGCTCCCCGTGTGTATCGCAAGTGTCGCACCGTCTGTGAAGCGAATCACGAGGAGTTCGCTTTGATGCACTCCTGAGATCCCCGGGCGCTGGCCGATTTCAACCGACACGACAGTCTTGCCCACCATCCGGAGGGCTTTTTCTACCGAGTAGTGCGGATTGACTGGCGGATCTGGCTTCGGCGGTTCTTTCGCGGGGTTCTTGTTCATGGTTTTTTCCTGTTGAAACTGGCAAAGTCATTCCAGGTCTGATTCATGAAACGGGCTGGACGGCTCACTTCGTCGCCTTCTTCGCGGGTGGCTCTGGGGCTGGTCCGACTTGCACACTCGTGCCTTTCGGATGAGCATGAGAGACGATCTGGCCAAGTAAAAAGTGAGCCATCAGGAACATGTTGTACTGGTCTTCCGCGTCTTCCTTCCAATCGTTAGTGCTGCCGCCTTGCGACTGGCTGCCGTAATAAACCACGAAGCCCAAGCCGGTCTTGTGCTTGACCACTTCCATTACGGCATATCGCGTCTCACCATCGACTATGACGGGGATGACTTCGGTCCTCGTTACATCTTTCTTCACGTTTCTCTCCTGGCATGATTGGCCATTAATGAGTAGTCGTCGCGGCTTAGTGTCAGTTCTCTGGTCGATAGTTCACGATGGCTTCCTGGAGCTTGTCGAGTGTAAAACCCATCTCAACAGCCCGTGCTGCTATCTCTTTCCTCACTGCGGCCGCGTTGCGGTTAATCAGCCCGCTCTCGCGCCCGTTGGCTGGCATAATCCCGCCATCGCGACCGATGGGGCCGGTGCAAACCGTGCGGTCGTATGCTTCGGTGCGCTCGTGGTATTCTTTCGCAAGATCCCAGAGAGCGCGTCCGTCAGTCCTTTGCCCGGGCTCGTTAGCGATTGTTGAGGCTAGTTTCTCCATTGCTGGCACGGTCGCATCCAAAAGCACGCCGTACCAAAACTCTCCACGGGGCGTGTTCTTCGCAATGAGATCCACCCATGAGAAGACTTCCTTGATCCCCTCGCGAAGTTGATCTTCGGTCGTCTTATCGCTCTTCCATCGTCTCCAGGCTTCCTCAAGTGCTGTACAAACAATCTGGGGAGCGTATATGTAATCATCCTGCCACATCAACAGCAGTGGGTTATTCCCATCGAATGTGCCTCCATGACCATCCCAAACGGGATCTTTCGAAGGGTCGCTTCCGCCCGGGAAGGTGCAGGTGGCAACCTTCGGGCTTCCCGTCGTTATGCGAAGTCCATTCTTCGTGAATGAGATGATGTAATCATCGGAACGCGCCCAGCGGGGCGAATAGATCGGCACCTCAACGGATAGCTCTTTCACAACACATCTCCACTTTGGGTTGATGTAGCTCGATGGTTTCTCACCCTTCATCGTGGGCGGTTTGGTCTATTCTCGGAAACTCTTCGGCCGTTCCTCTCATCTTTGCCACAAACACAAGCCGCCTACCTTCCTCGATCAGCGTCGCGCCCTCACGCACTTCATGCCTTCCTGCGTCCTTGCACGATGCCTTGGACAGAACATCGCACGCCTTCTTTAACCGCAACGTGAGCAACTCCAGTTCCTCGGACGATTCTGCGGAGATGATGCCTTCTTTAAGTCTGGAGATGGCCCCGGCAACGCCCCGGGAGATCGCGTAGAAGTCGATGAGTGTCATGCCCTTCACATCATCACACGCGCGAAAGTTGTGCAATCTACGTTGGGGAAACACTTCCCCTGTTTTCACGATAGGTTTTCCGGTCGATTAACTTAATAGCTCAATCAGACTTCCAATGAATCCAATCGCACCGAGGACAATGCTACTCCATCCGATTTGTTTGTACACCCGAGTCCACGATGTTGCTATTGCTGCATTGTCCCATGCTTCCGTTCCAGGCGATTTGCCGAGAATGCGATAGCCGTAAAGCAGATACACAAACCCTTCGATAATCAAAAATGCCGAGAAGCCGATCCAAAACCATCTCATTTCTTCCCCCTCTTGCTGGCCTTCTTCGCCGCGGGCTTCCCGGTAACAGGTTCGCTGGCCGTCACCGGTGGTAGCGGCGTGATCGGTGGAGGAGGTAGAGGAACAGGCGGGGGCGGTGGATTCGCCATATGGCGCGTTAGAGCCTGTACCACCACCTCCTTAAACGACTCACTTCGCGATTTCGCAAACTCTTGCGCTGTGAGCAGGAAATCTAATTCAAATTCGATGTAAACGCCTTTTTTCCCTGGACGCTCAACACTCGGCATATTTCACCTCCATTTGAACTTTACACATTGGCCTAGGCAATTGCCAAGAAATTCCGAAATACCACTTGAAGTATGCCTAGGCATATGCCTATACTACTCATGTGAAGTGAATGACTGATCCAATCCGAGTTTCCCATGCCAACCACATACGTCGAAGTTCTCCCCGCTCAAAAGTCCTCTCTCCAAAACGCCATTAAGTGGACACCGAGCGAGCGACAGCCCGGAGCCGGTCTCCTGGAGATTTGCACAACCCGCCTGAGTGCAACGTACTTCAACATCGAGTACGGCACACCCTGGGACGGCAGAGCGTTCAACCTCTCCAAAGTAACCCCGGGCTCCGACCCAGAGAGCGAGTCTTACGACGTGTTCTGTCACCGTGGCGGGCAGAACCATCAGTGCAGTTGCAAGGGATTCGCCTACGGTCGGGGCCGGGCTTGCAAGCACATCGAAGCAGCCCTTGCCCTCATCTCGAACAACTGGCTTCGCTCTGAACTTGTGAACCCCGAACAAGACGTTGCTTCAACCGAATGTCCGTTCTGAACCTGCCTTGCTTCTCGTCGGGGCCGAACTTCTCGACCCGACTGTTTAACCCTGTGTTTCCTTCCAGGAGTCCTCAAATGTCCAACAACCTCATGCTTCACGCTGGCGGACGAGTCGCAAGCCTCGACGAGGTCCGCAACGTCATCACTCCGGCCGCTCTCGGTCGGTGGCACCCAACCGCCCACGCGACAGTTCTCGATTCCGTCCGCGAAACTCTCACGGGTGCTGGCTACGTCATACGTGCCGAGAAGTACGCTCTCGCTCGAAACGATCAACGCTTCTTCGGCGTCCTCGATCTGGCTACACCACTAGTTCAGGGTGTTAGCCTGTCGGTGGGTGTGAGGAACAGCACAGACAAGTCTTTCCCGCTCGGGTTCGCGGCCGGAAGTCGTGTATTCGTTTGTGACAATCTCGCTTTCTCCGCGGAGTTGATGGTTCGTCGCAAGCACACCTTAAACGGAATGCGGGCTTTCGGGTCAGCCATCGGGCAAGCCGTCGCTTCGCTGGCCACATTCAAGGAACTCGAAGCCCACCGCATCCAGCGGTTGGCTGAACTGGAACTGACCCCGGCCATCGCATCACACCTGATCCTCACTGCCTTCCGTCGCGGGATCATCAACTCTCACCAGATCGCAGACGTGTGCAAGGAGTGGGAAGCACCTCGACACGAAGACTTCCGG
>DASZJS010000250.1:0-9397 GCA_035947935.1 Gemmata sp.
GTGAGCGACCGGAGTGTGATCGGCTCGACTTATGGCTTTCCCAAAGCCATCTCAACCGCCTTGAGGACTTCGTCTCGCGCCTCCGGGAGTGGTCGGTTCAGCCTCGCACCACTGGCGAGGCGATGTCCCCCACCGCCGAATTTCTCGGCTATCTTCGAGACATCGACCCGGGATCGTGCCCGGAAGCTGACCTTGGTGCTGCCGTCAGGTTGTTCGATGAACACCAAGCCAACCTCAACGCCCTCGATGCTGCGCGGGTAGTTGATGAGTTCCTCAGTATCGCTGGATGCGGCTCCCGTGGCTGGGTAATCGGAGAGATAAATCTCGGTAAATGCCACTTCTCCGCCAGCTCGCACCTGCAACCGTTCCAGGGCAACCCCGATCAACCGATACCGGGCCAGCGGTGCCGCCTCGTAAAGTTGCTCGTAGAGCAATGTCGGGTTTGCCCCAGCCGCCTCCAATTCCGCAGCCAGAGAGAATGTGGCGGGGGTTGTGTTGGGGTGTCGGAACCACCCCGTATCTGTTGCCAGAGCCATGAACAGGTGGTTTGCAGCAGTTGGGCTTACGGATACTCCCAGTGACTGAATAATTTCGTATGCCAGTCGGCCGGTCGCTTCGGCCGAGACATCCACGAACTGTAAGCCCCCCAGATCGTCCTGTGTCCGGTGGTGATCCACCACAGCGCGGGGCAGCGTCGAAGTTTTCAACCAGTCGCCAAAATCACCTAGTTGGTTCCACGTTCCGGTGTCCAGCACGAGAACGCAATCGCGATCAGTAAACGCACTTGGCTGGAAATCCTCGATTGTCGTCCGTTTTGGGTCCAGGAAGCCGTATCGCGGAGGGAGCTTGCTGGCAATCGCCACGCGCGGCTGTTTGCCCAGACCGCGGAGTGTATCGTGGAGGGCCAATTGTGCGCCTAGCCCATCCGCATCCGGGCTCCGGTGGGTCATTAGCAGAGGGCGATCGTGATGGCGAAGGAACGCGATCAGGGAAGACCAGTCCACGTTAGCAGACGACTTCATTGAAACTCGATTGCGGAGGCGGCGAATGAATGCGCTTAAGGGAGACCAGTTCACGGGCATGCTCGTGGACCGTTCTGGCAGGATGGCTTAATTATATGCCGATTCCCACCCAAAAGGAATCGGGAATTGATTGTGTCCAGGGGTTTCGCTACGCTTCACCCTGGAAAACATGTCCAGATTCCAAGTGGGTTTACAGCCCTGGAAGCATTATCTTATCTGCATGTCGACGTTCTCTCCAGAAGAGGCGGCTGCGTGTCGCCGACTGATCGATCTCGCTCTCGCGGAAGACCTCGGACTAGACGGAGACCGCACCAGCCTCGCCACAATACCCGCAACAACTCTGGGTACAGCCGCGTTCGTTGCCCGGAGTGGTGGGGTTCTGGCGGGGTTGCCAGCAGCCGCGCTTGTCGCACATACCATCGACCCCACTCTGACCTTCACTGTGGTAGTCCCCGATGGTTCCAGTCTGGCACCAAACGCGAAGGTGGCAACGGTCTCGGGTTCTCTCCGAGCGATTCTCGCTGCCGAGCGGACGGCCCTGAACTTCCTGCAACGACTCAGTGGAGTCGCTTCCCTGACCCGTAAGTTTGTGGATGCCGCGACCGGGTTCCGCGCCCGAATACTAGATACCCGCAAAACGACGCCCGGCTGGCGACTCTTGGAAAAGTACGCCGTGCGGATGGGCGGCGGCACCAATCATCGTCTCGGATTGTACGATGGCATTCTGATCAAAGACAACCACCTGGCCGGGCTTGGTGGTGATGTACGTCAAGCCGTCGAGGCCGCCCGTACTTACCCTGGCAATGCGGGGCTTCCTGTCGAGGTCGAAGTGGATACGCTGGAGCAACTCGAGCGTGCCCTGGCGGTACGAGCCGACATCGTTCTGCTCGATAACATGACCTGCGATCAACTCCGTGCGGCCGTCGCCCTGAGGAATGCTGCGGCACCCAGCACACTACTGGAAGCTTCGGGAGGTGTGAACCTGAATGTCGTTGGAGAGATCGCCGCGACCGGGGTGGATCGAATCAGCGTCGGTGTACTGACTCATTCCGCTCCCGCGCTTGATATTGCTCTGGATTATCTTTACTAAAAAGCGGGCCGACAAAGTGCCAAAGTGGCATGATTCACCATGCAAGTCCGTGCTGGTGCGGCCGGCCCATCCTGGGAATAATTATATTCTTATTATAATTTTAATTCTAGTGTATTGGTCCCGAAAAAGCGCGATTCTGCAAAACAAAGCTAAATTATTAAAGTTCGGACAAGATATGACTGAAATTGAGGTTATGCCGACATACTAGCAGAATTTTGAGCTTTTTTAGCACCTTTTTGACGACCGGATAAAACGCAGCAATCGGGGCTTTAAACGCAGCGATCCACGACTGTTTATGAACGAAGCATCACCTTGAGCGATTTGTCGGCCCGTTGAATACAAAACACCAGATCAATGACCCTCACTTGCCCTCACTGTCGCCGCTCTTTGTCCTCCACCGATGCGGATACGCCATCGTTTTGTATGTATTGCGGACACAAACTCCGGGATACTCCTGCCCCTGGCGATATGCTGACCCTGCCTTTTTCTCCCTCTTCATCCGAACTCGATGATGAGGTTCCTTTCGCAGCAGAACATGCTCCTAAAAGCATCGGCGGCTATCGTCTTCTCCGCCTACTCGGAACTGGTGGCATGGGGGCGGTGTACGAAGCGGAGTCTCCCGTATCTGGAAAGCACGTTGCCGTTAAATTGTTGTCGTCCCGGCTGGCATCCAGCCCAACCTCCGTGGAGCGGTTCAAGCAGGAAGGGCGTCTTGCCAGTCAACTCGCGCATCCCCGGTGCGTGTTCGTTCTTGCTGCTGATGCAGATGCCGGGCAGCCTTACATTGTGATGGAATTGATGCCGGGACAAACGCTCAAGGATGTTGTTGAAGCCCGTGGCCCTCTTCCGTCTGAAGAAGCGATCCGCCATATACTCGATGTGATCGATGGGCTTGCCGAGGCTCACCGCGTCGGGATGATCCATCGGGACATTAAGCCATCCAACTGCTTCCTCACCGACGACGATCGTGTGAAAGTGGGCGATTTCGGTTTGTCCAAGTCGCTTACGGAGTCGCAGAACCATCACCTGACACAAAGCGGCGCGTTTCTCGGCACTGTGCTGTTCGCATCTCCTGAGCAAATCCGCGGCGAACCGCTCGATTACGGCTCCGATGTCTATTCGGTCTGTTCCACCCTCTACTACCTGTTGTGCGGAGAGGCACCGTATCACCACGAGAGCGTTACCGCTGCTCTGGCGAAGGCGATTTCCGAAGATCCCCCACCGCTGCGGGAGAAGCAACCCAGTGTGTCGCGTGGTCTCGAACAGGTGGTGATGAAGGGCCTGGAACGTACTCGGGATCGCCGCTGGCAGACGCTGGATGATCTGCGGGAAGCGCTCATCAATTTGCTCCCCAGCCGGAGACATCCGGCCCGGCCCCGAGCCCTCATCGGGGCATACATCCTCGACCGGATCGCACTCGCATTCCTGACCGTTCCGATTGAGATAGCCAGTCAGTGGAGCAGCGGCACCATCGATATCCACATCGATATCTCCAAGATGCAATGGATCTCGATCCTGGTTCTGATCGGCTACTTCACCATTTGCGAAGGGGTGTTTGGGGCAACACCAGGGAAATGGCTCCTGGGTCTACGAATCAGCCGACTTGGGCAAACGATCCCGCCGGGAATTGGCCGTGCCTTCATACGGACAGTGGTGTTCCACCTACTCCTCTTCAGCGTCGGTTTGTTGCCGGAACGCCACCTGATCGTATGGTTCGGTCCTGTCGCTGGAGGGATTCTCGGCGGGGCTCTGCTCCTTTTTGCCGGTGCCGCGTTGCTCGTTCAACTCCGGAAGAAGTGGCGGTTCCGGGGCGTCCACGATTTCGTAACCGGGTGTCACGTCACCCAGAAGCCTCTCCCGGCTCGTAAGCTTCGACTGTCCATCAAACACCCTACTCCTCTCCACGCACTTCTGCCGCCGCCAACGGATGCCCTGCCCAAGACGCTTGGCGGTTACACAGTTCGGGGAAGGATCGCGGTGGATTCCTCCGGAGAGCAGGTTTGGGTGGGAGAAGATGGAGCACTCGCTCGTCTCGTACTGATCTGGCTTCGGCCGTTTACATCCGAGACTTGTCCGCTCGTGGAGGCGTCCCGTCCCAGCCGACTCAGGCGGTTGGGTAGTGGAACATTCGCCTGGGCCACCACCATGTTCGAGTGGACCGCGTTTGCTGCGCCGTTGGGTGGTCCATTGGTTGAAGCGATCGATCCTAAGCATTCGCTCCCGTGGGCCGATGCGCGATTCCTGCTCGAACAACTCGTTGAGGAATTGCGGGCTGCAGAGGGGGATGGGACGATGCCCACCACACTCGGTCTCGATCGCGTGTGGGTCGAACCGAACGGCCGGGTGCAATTGCTCGATTGTTCGCCGACGAATGTGGCACAGCAGAAATCTCGAACGCCGCTGGCTCTACTGCGAGAGGTTGCATCGCTGGCCCTGGAAGGCCACGCCCGTAACACACTCGGCATGGTCCGCGCTCCGATTCCGCCACACGCAGCACCTATCCTGAACAGACTGTTCACTGAAGGGGGTTACCCAACACTTTCGGACCTTCAACGGGAACTGGCCGATACGCAGAACAACCCACCTGAGGTAACCCCGGCGATCCGGACAGCCCAGCTCGGCATTCAGGCCGCGATAGTCGGGGGTGCGTTGGCCGCGATGTTTCTGCTGACTTTTTGCGTGGGCTTGCTGCTGACGCTAATAGCAACGACTCGTTCGGAACAGGTCGATGCCGCGCTGGCTGCACTCGCAGACCACGAGAAGCAGGAAAAACTGAAAGGATTAATGAAAAACCCCAACACCTCCCGCCGACTTCAAGACCTCCGAGAGCGAACTCGGGCCGAAGCTCAGTCCCGTCGATCAATGCTGTTCGCACCGCAACGGTTGATGTTGGAACAGTTCGAGGAACATGCTCCGCCAAGTCCGGAACGTGAGGCGGCCTATCCAATACCTGTGCGTGAGGCGGTGGAGTGGGCAGGGGCGGTTGAGAATACGCCGCGGTGGAAAGCCAGTTCCCCTTGGAGATTTGCTGCAACCCCGATCTTCATTGCCCTGCTCATCATCCCGACGGGATTGGCGATAGCTGCCGCGATTTTCCGTGGTGGTATGTCGCTGATGTTGGCAGGGATCGCGCTGGTGCGAGCAGATGGGGGACGGGCGACTCGTCGGCAATGCGGCTTGCGTGCCGCGCTGGTCTGGTTTCCAGTTGCGGCGTTACTATACGGATCAGCCGCAGTGCAAGTTTTTGCCCCCGAACACGTCTATCTTGCTGCGGCTCTGTGGCTGTTGGCGCTCGCTTTGCTGCCAGTTTATGTCGCGATCGCTCTTCGCTTCCCCACCCGACCACCTCAGGATCGACTGATCGGGACATACCTGGTTCCTGCATAGGTTCGTCAGCCAAGCGACCCCCCTCTGGTAGGACGGACTACCCCCATAATTCCAGGATTGGGAATACTACGCCTGGCCTTCATAACATCACGGTCATTTCGCGCTCACAATTTCACTTCCCCGCGAACCCGTGCCGCAGCTTCCACTCTCCCCTACCATGTCCGCATTGCTCTTTGCCCGCCGTTAAGGTTCTCCCAATGCTTGTTCCGCTATCCTGGCTCCGCGAATATGTCACTCTTCCCGCCGATCCGGCTACGCTCATCGAGCGACTGACCATCGCTGGGCTCGAAGCTGCCGGTGTGAAGGTGTTTGGGCTGGCAGTCCCAACTGGGATTCGGGTCAAGCCCGAAGATGCCGGGCTCGTGTGGGAGCAAGACAAGGTGATGGTCGCCAGGGTTTTGGAAATCACCAAACACCCTGAAGCCGACAAGCTGAAACTGGTGAAACTCGATCTCGGTGCGACAGAACCGAAAACCGTTGTCACCGGAGCCACCAACATTTCTCCCGGTCAGAGCGGTATGAAGGTCATTCTTGGTCTTCGTGGCACGAAATACTTCTACACCGACAAGGACGGCAAGAAGACCGTCTTCACGCTGGAACCCAAGGCTCTCCGCGGCATCCAGAACGATGCCATGTGCATGTCCAACTTCGAGCTGGGCATTTCCGATGAACACGAAGGCATCATCATTCTCGATACCGCCGACCCCGAACCCGGCACACCCGCTACCAATGTGTTAGGCGAAATCGTTGTCGAACTCGATATCCTCCCGAACATGGCCCGGTGCCTCTCGATGCTCGGCATTGCTCGTGAGGTTGCCGCCCTTACTGGGGTTGAGGTTCATGTACCCGAATTGAAGACCAACCCGGTTGCCGAAAGCATCGCAGGCAAAGTCACGGTCGAGATTGCCGATCCGAAACTCTGCCAGCGATATACGGCCACCATCATCCGCAACGTCACCGTGGGACCATCGCCGCGGTGGATGGCATCCCGGCTGCACTACGCCGGGATGCGGCCAATCAACAACATCGTGGACATCACCAACTACGTGATGCTCGAATATGGTCAGCCACTCCACGCATTCGACTACGATGTGTTGGTGAAACGCGCGGGCGGCAAACCACCGACAATCATCGTGCGACCCGCAACAACCGGCGAGAAACTCAAGACACTCGATGGGCAGGAACGGGAACTCAGCCCCGAGAACCTCGTCATCGCGGACACCATTGGAGCGATTGCGCTGGCGGGTGTGATGGGGGGAGCGGAAACGGAAGTCACCTCCAACACCAAGACCATTCTGCTCGAATCGGCCACATTCGACTTTGTGAGCGTTCGCAAGACCGCCCGCCAGTTTAATCTCTTCAGTGAAGCCAGCACCCGTTTCAGTCGCGGCGTTCCATCGAGCCTCGCAAAAACGGCTGCGGAACGTGCTGCCGACTTGTTGCACAGGAACGCTGCGGGTGAAGTCCTGGCGGGCATGGTGGATAACTTCTCCGTTCGCCCAACCCCCCAGGTGATCGAGTTGCATCGATCGGAGATCGCCCGCGTTCTCGGCTTCGATATCCCCGCGGCCGAGGTCGAAAGGGTGCTGACCGCTCTGCAATTCCAGGTGAAACCCGAAGTATTCGGTTGGTTGGTGACCGTTCCACACACCCGACTCGATATCCAGGCCGGAGCCGCCGATCTCATCGAAGAACTGGCTCGTATCTACGGATACGACAAACTTCCCGAGCGTCTGCTTCCGCTGGAACTGCCGGAACCGAAAGGGAATCGCTCGCTCGAACTCGAAGACCGCGTCCGCGATCTACTTGCCGATCATGGTTTGCAGGAGTCGATCACATATTCGTTGAGCAGTGAGGAAACCGAGGCGAAGCTTTCGCCCTCACCCTCCAACCCCCTCTCCCCAGGGGAGAGGGGGAGAGATTATGTGGCTCTTCTTAATCCGATTTCCCCCGAACGCTCGATCATGCGCCGAGTGTTGCTGCCCGGCCTGCTCGCAGTGGCACAGAAGAATCTCGAAGCAACAGACAGCGTGGCGCTGTACGAACTCGGAGTGGTATACCTTCCGAAAGCGGGCGAAAAGTTACCGGATGAGCCGCGGAAACTCGCTCTGGTGCTGTGTGGTCGGCGGAACGTGAGTGCCTGGGATGATCCGCAGGGTGTGAAACCCGCGCAATACGATTTCTTCGATCTCAAGGGCGCGATCGAGTCTCTTGCTGGCGATCTGCACCTGCCCGGAGTTTCATTCCAGGCTGCTTCCACGATCCCCTGGCTGCATCCAGGCCGGACTGCGGAATTAAACGTGAATGGCAAGCCGGTTGGAGTGTTCGGAGAACTTCATCCCAGGGTCGCGGGGAACTTTGGTTTTGGGGATCGAGCCGTGCAGGTTGCGGAACTCGATCTGGAGACAATCCTCACGGCCATCCCGGATCGTTACGCCTACCGCCCGTTCTCGACATTCCCTCCGGCCAAGCGCGACGTGGCGGTGGTTGTCCCGGCCGATACGTCCGCCGAACAGGTACTCGCGGAAATCCGAACTGCAGGCGGCGATCTGCTCACCGATGCAGTGATCTTCGATGTGTACACCGGTGAGGGAATCCCAGCAGGAACCAAGAGCCTTGCTTTCGCTCTGACCTATCAAGCGCCCGACCGCACGCTCTCCGATAAGGAGATAGGCAAGGCACACGAAAAGGTTGAAGGCCGACTCCGACACGTCCTGCACGCACAGATCCGCGGCAAAGATGCGTAGCGGAAAGGACTTTCGCCAGTAGTACCCTTAAGTTGTCCATCCGCGGAAAAGGGAGTCTGCGTGGCTGAGCCACAAGCCCGGGCAATCGAATAGTCATTGGCGTTGATCCTGAGCGATGAGGTTCGCGTTAGGACGAATGAGTAATACCAGCGCGATCGAGACAATCGCCGCACCGGCGAAAATGCCAAAGGTGATGTTGAGCGGTGTCTCGCGATCGCGCAGGATGCCGAAACCCCAGTCCGCGAAACCGCCACAACTGATACTGACGAAATTCATGATCCCATAACCGGTCGCGCGCAATTGCGGCCGGACAATCTGGGACAAAATGGGCATGTTGTTGCAATCGAAGAAGCCCCAACCGATCCCAAACAAGATAAGGAACACCACGGCAAGAGACAGAGAATCAGCGTTGCCCAGGCCAAAGATCGCCGGGACAATCAGGCTCATGCCAATGGCACTGACAAAGATCCGCCCGCGCTGATGGAATCGCATCCAGTAATCTGCCAACCACCCGCCAATCACAACTCCGACAATGGCCGCGACTTGCCAGTAAAGTGTCGCCGCCACACCAGCCTGACCCTGGCCGATGTTGAATTGTTGCTTGAGGATGGCTGGCATCCAGTCGCGCACTACCCAGCCAGCCAACGCTGGGAGCGTGAAGTAAAGAACCAACAGGATGAAGGAGAAGTTAGTCAGTAATTCGGTCGCCGTGCGGGCCAGTGAGTTCTTTGGTATTGGGGCGAGTTCATTCACTTTCGGTGCATCGCGCAGCAAGAGAACGAGCGGTAGTGCATAGAGCATCCCCAGGACGCCGCAGACATCGAATGCCAACCGCCAGTTCGCGGTCGGCGCATCGGCCACGTAACCGCCGAAGCCGCCGACAATCACACCGCAGTAGATGGCCGATTGGTGTAACCCCACCGCCCGCGAGCGAGTGCGGCTGGTGTGGTAATCCGCGATGAGTGCCAGCGCAGCTGGGATGTAAAACGCCTCGCTGACACCCATGATAGAACGGGCCAGTATCAACTCGTTGAAGCTCGCGACCTGTCCGGTCCACCCGGTCACCGCCGACCACACGAACAGACTCGTGCAGATCGTGAATCGGCGGCTGAAGCGATCCGCCACATAGCCGCCAATTGGACTCAGAAAAG
>DASZJS010000251.1:0-5308 GCA_035947935.1 Gemmata sp.
TCTGTTCGGCAAACACCTTCCCATACAGTTTCTCGATCGCTGCTCGCCCCTTGGTCTCGCGGCCGGTCTGATCGACGTAGGTAGCGTCCGGCATCCAGAAGGAAGCCGTTGTCTTCGCATCGCCCTTGTTGAACGCCGCGATGAACTCTTGAGCGCGCTTACCCTTCCCGGGCTCTGGCTCTGCTTTGGCTTTCGTCTCATCCGGGTTGCCGGGCAACTTACCGCCAGCAACCATCTGGCAGATCGCCAGGGCTGTGGCCAGACCCAGTGCCATACCGAACAGCCTTCGAGTACTCATGTTGATTCCTCCGAGTTGAGTAATGATCCAACCATTTCCACACGACGAAGATGCCTATTGGCCGAGTTGACCCAAGGCATCGCGAAGTGGCTTACTTGATATTTGGATCAGGCCATTCATTGGCCGGTCCAATTCGACGATCAGGAATAGCGCACCTGCGACAGATAGCGCGCAAACAAAAAGAATCGTCAGGACAGTTGCATTCCAGGGTGAGAAGAGGCCAAAGGTGATGAACAAGACAGTGAGCCAGAAGACCAGCACGATTAGAAATGGTGTCGGGATCGAGCTTTCTTCTCCCTGGCTCAACAGCCAACGAGTTCTTCCCAGGTCGATGCTAACCTGAATGGCCTGAGATTGGATCGTTTTCTGGACATCGGTTCGCGGCGAAAGGTCTCGGATTGCTGTGTAGAGCGCACCCGCTGTGTCAGTAATTTCCTGAGCATCCAAACCCGTTGCTCGGGTGCCGTTTGCAGGCCAGCGGTGATCGAGTATCACCGTAACCGTGCGGCGAAGTTGTTCGCGAGCTTCCTTCGTTTCCGGACCATAAAACTTTAACGAACGATCGAGCAGGATGAGATTCGTCGAGAGTTGTTGGAGACCGGTTCTCTGCGCATCGAACGAACTTTTGGCCGAGGCAATCAGAAGCCCGAGTACTAGCGCGGCCAGAGTTGCGAGTAGCCCTGTGCCCATTTTCACGACATCTTTTGAATCGCTGCTCAGATGCGATTCTGGAAGGATGCGGCGAAGGCAAATACCGAAAAACGCACCTCCGAAGGTACACGCAAACACGATACCAGCGATAGTCAGGGAATCCACGCTTACGTGCTTCCTCTCGGTGTTGGATTAAAGGAGCGATACAGTCCGGTCGCTGAGAATGAAAGGTAGAGTGCCAAATTCTCAGCCTGCCAGATACGTGCCTTCTGGCGGCGATAAGGATCGAGAGTATTGCAAGAACTGACGGTAGAATTTTTTTATAAACTAGTGATTCGTATGCAACCAACAAAATCACAAACCGAATGAATCGAATCCTTTCGTTCCTCGAACGCTATCTCGAACCGTCCGACCGGTTGGGGGAAGTGCTGTTCGGGCTCATCATGGTGTTAGTCTCAACTCTCGGCGCGAGGTCGATCGTGACGGAAGGGCACGATGCGACTCGCGATATGCTGGTGGCGATGGTCGGCTGCAACGTCAGTTGGGGGATCATCAGCGGAGGCCTCTTCGTGATCCATGCGATGTTCGAGCGCGGTCGAATCGCCCGTCTGGTTCGCGATGCGCAGCAGGCGGTCAACGATGAGGAGGCACTCGCAGTGATTCGCGGTGAACTTGATCCCGACCTGAAAGAGGTGACATCAGACGAGGCACGGTCGCTGCTGTACCACGACATTCTCGGAAACGTCAGGAAGATCGTCCCGCCGAAGACGAGACTGATGCGTGCTGACGTGTTTGGCGCGATCGCCGTGTTCTGGCTGGTGACGCTGACCACGATTCCCGCGATCGTGCCGTTCCTCTTCATCGAAAAACTGCGCCTGGCGCTTCGAGTTGCGAACCTGATGCTGGTGGGGATGCTGTTCCTGATTGGCTACCGCTGGGGGCGTGTGGCGAACACGAACCGGTGGATGGCCGGCCTGGTCATGACTCTCGTTGGGATAACCATGGTTGTCATTGCAGAACTTCTCGGCGGATGAAGCTTCCAAATCACACTTCCCAAGGCGCGGTAAGTCCACTGCGAACGCGTTGATCGGTAACGATTAATACAAGGATTCCCGATTCTTCTCGCGAAACTCACGGGGCCGTGCGCTCTGGATGTGCCGGTCGTATCGTTCTGTTTGGGGACAGATTTGCCGGCCGGACCTTGCAAGGTGTACTGGATCGCCTGAGAATGACGCTTAAGTAAAGCTTGCAGTCAATACCAACTCCATCAGATCGCACATTGGGCAAACCATCATTTGTAGTGGTGGCTCGGCTCGTGACTGTCCAGGCGAGTTGGTCTGTTTGATCTGAACAATCAGTTGAGGCCACCGGAAGGATTGGGGGCGTCACCAGGATCGAAACGGTCTCCAACAGCATCCGGACGCTATGGACGTTCTCGGTTCGGGTCCAAGGGTGCATCGTGAACGACATCCTTCGTGAGTTCCTCCTCGAAACAAACGAGAACCTCGCTCAACTGGACCTCGATCTGGTCACTCTGGAGCGGGATCCTGGAGAGCGTGAGACGCTCAGCCGAGTGTTCCGCACCCTCCACACTGTCAAAGGCACCTCCGGGTTCCTCGGACTGGCCAGGCTCCAAGCTCTTGGCCATGCGGGGGAAAACCTCCTCAGCAGACTTCGTGCCCGCGAACTCACTTTCGACTCCGAGATCGCCACTGCCCTCCTCGCGGTCGTGGATGCTATCAGAACAATTCTCACAGCAATTGAGGCGACTGAACAAGAAGGAGATGGCGACTACACTGCCGTAATCCATACTTTGGAGCGACTGACCCAGGGGGCAAGCGGGAGCGGTGGGCTGCCGCGGGTTGCGAAACCGATCGTTGCCGAACTGCCCACGTCGAGACCACCTGAACCGCTTGCCCCAACACTCATTACTCAATCGCCCATCCCGAAACGGATCGAGACTCGTCCTCCCGCTCCGGCAACCGTTGCCGGACCGTCAACGCCGCGTCCTCCCGAACCGCTCGCCCCAACACTTATTGCCCAATCGCCCATCTCGAAACAAACCGAATCGCCCACGCCAAAGTCTACTGAGACTCGTGCCACGGCAATCGTTGCCGAATCGCCCATCATGGAGCCGACCGAGACTCGCGCCCCGGCGGTCGCCGACACCAGCGTCCGAGTTGACATCGGCCTGCTCGATAAGCTGATGAACCTGGTTGGCGAGTTGGTCCTTGCCCGCAACCAGGTCATGCAGTTCAGCACGACACAACAGGATGCAGCGTTTCTCGGGACCGTCCAACGGCTCAACTTGCTGACCACCGAGCTTCAAGCCGGAGTGATGAAGACTCGGATGCAGCCGATTGGGAATGTCTGGAGCAAGTTCCCCCGGATCGTTCGGGATCTGGCACTGGCTTGCGGTAAGCAAGTTCGGATCGAGCTTGAAGGGCAGGAGACGGAACTCGACCGGACAATCGTCGAGGCCATCCGGGATCCGCTTACCCACATGGTCCGTAATGCTGTGGACCACGGAATCGAGCCGCCCACCGAACGTCTGGGCCGGGACAAGCCAGCCGAGGGTCGGCTCCACCTACACGCCTCACACGAGGGCGGGAAGGTCGTCATCGAGATCGCGGACGATGGAGGCGGGATCGATCCCGTCCGCGTTCGGAACAAGGCGATTCAGGCCGCTCTGATTACAGCTGAGCAAGCCGCTCGGATGTCCGAACAGGAACTGGTCAACTTGGTCTTTATGCCTGGATTCTCGACCGCCGACCGCGTCACCCACTTTTCCGGTCGGGGTGTTGGGATGGACGTGGTTCGGACGAACATCGAGAAGATCGGCGGGACGGTGGACATCGCGAGCCAGGTCGGGCGAGGGACAAATGTGAGGATGAAGATCCCGCTCACACTCGCGATCATCCCGGCCCTTACTATCACGACCGGTGGCGACCGGTACGCAATCCCGCAGGTCAGCCTGCTTGAGTTGGTCCGACTAGAGGGGAAACAGACCCAAAAGGGAATTGAGTTCATCCAGGGAGTGCCTGTGTACCGGCTGAGGGGGAACCTGCTCCCGCTCGTCCACCTCGACCGCGAGTTGCAGGTCGAACCGGCCAACCGACCAATCGGAGAGGTCAGCATCGTCGTCATTCAGGCAGACGATCGGCCGTTCGGACTGGTTGTGGATGATATCCACGATACGGAGGAAATCGTAGTTAAGCCGCTTCAGAAGCAACTCAAGGGAATTACGTTGTTCTCTGGCGCAACAATCATGGGCGATGGCAGGGTAGCCCTGATCCTGGATGTCCTCGGGTTGGCTCAACGGGCCGGAGTCGTCTCTGGGGTACGGGATCGCGCCCTGGCGGAGAAGACGGTTGCGGCCGAGCCGAAGGGAGACCGGCAAACATTGCTTTTATTTGCGACTCCAGCCGGTGGGCGGATGGCCGTTCCGCTTGCTCAAGTCGCTCGCTTGGAGGAGTTCCCCCGGACGATGGTGGAAAAGGCAGGCGGACAAGATGTGGTCCAGTATCGCGGCGAGATCCTCCCTTTGATTCATATCTCCCGCGCCCTTTGGCAAGCACGCGGCGTAAACGGGCACAATGGAAAACGCCGGATCCGCCCGACGGATCGGCCTCCAAGAGAGGAAAACGAGAAACTCCAGGTGGTGGTCCATGCTGAGCGAGGTCGAAGAGTGGGACTCGTCGTCGGACAGATCCTGGACATTGTCGAGGAGACGATCAACACCCGTACACAAGCCAGCCGTCCCGGGATACTCTTCACGGCTGTTGTGCAGGACAGAGTGACCGAGTTCCTGGATGTTGATGGCATTATCCGATCAGCCGATTCGTCTACTACAAGAGCCGAGGCCACTACCACTACCGTGGAGGACTGAGCCATGGCAGATGAACATCAGTTCTGCACATTTTTCCTGGATGGCCAATACTTCGGAATCGATGTGCTAAAGGTCCAGGAGATCATCCGGTTCCAGGAAATGACCCGGGTACCACTCGCGCCACCTGTGGTTCGCGGGCTGATCAACCTCCGCGGCCAAATCGTCACGGCGATCGAGCTCCGTCGGAGGCTCGACTTGCCAGACCGGCCGGCCGATCAACTTCCGGTGAATGTCGTGATCCAGACCGACGATGGTGCAGTCAGCCTGCTAGTCGATGAGATTGGGGACGTTCTGCAAGTCCCCCAAGCTGCATTCGAGCGACCGCCGGTAACTCTCCGAGGGACCGCCCGGGATCTGATACGTGGAGCGTACAAACTGGAAGACAGGCTACTTCTGATTCTGGACACTGAACGAACTGTTAACCCGACGATAGGTCGAGGATTCCACCAAACTCAGTGACGCGCCGAGGA
>DASZJS010000252.1:0-3639 GCA_035947935.1 Gemmata sp.
TCAGATGCAGCGTCTGCTGCTGCCAGAGCTGTTTCTCGCCTGGCTCCATGTCGGGCACGTGGCTGGCCAGCCAGTCGCGGAACTCTACCTTCAGCTTCGCTTCAAGCGACTTCGAATTGACTCCGGGGCGCACTCTGCCGATCAGATCCAGAAAGTTGCCATTTGGTCTTTTGAGGCGCGCCGTCGATCCATCGATCAATAACTCGGTCGTCAGTGGCAGCCAGAAGTCCGGCATGCCCCAGCCCGCCAGCTTGGCTCCATAAAATCCCGGTGCAGCTACACCGATCACGGTGAACGACTGCCCATTGATCTGGTAGCTGGCGCCCACCACCGAGGGGTCGGAGCCGTACTTCTCCTTCCAGATGCGGTAGCTCATGACAGCCACCGGTGCCGCGCCCTCCTGATCGTCCGCTTCGGTCAGAAGCCGGCCGGCCCAGGGCTGCACGCCGAAGGTTCGAAAGAAGTTTCCGGAGACATATTCTCCGTTTCGTGTGTCCGCCTGCGCCTGTGACCCCGCTCTGCGGACGCCAAGCGGCGCGTTGCCCGCCTGCAGCGCGGCCAGGTCCGTGAACTCCGGAGTGTGGTCGCGAAACATCTTGTACGCCTCCCACGAGAACAACGCAAAATCCCCGTCGTTCCCCTGGGTGTATCCGCCCCAGTTGCAGCAGCGAATTTTGTCTCCGATGCGCCAAAGTTCGACCGGTTTCGTTACCGGCAGTGACTTCAACATCACCTGGTGTACCAGCGTAAAGATCGCCGTCGTCGCTCCGATCCCCAGTGCCAGCGTAATCACTGCCGTCGTCGTGAACCCCGGTGCCTTCCGCAGTTGTCGAAGTGCGTCGCGCAAATCCGCCAGCATTCGTCCCTCCTATCCTGTCTGTAACTCCGGGAGCCCGCGCTATAAAGTACGAGAACATCGGCCCGCAGGTTCCCCGGAAACAATTTGCGCTCATTGAGCCGGAATCCGGGAGTTCTCTGAGTTCTGGGTGGATGGTCGGCAAACCGCACCTTACTCCCCTGAGCTCGAACCGGACATCGTCCTGATCGAACCGCAACCGCGGCACCGCACGGGGTTAATAACTCGTGACTATCTTCACAGAGTTTTCAAGAAGGTGATGAGCGCCTGTCTCTCCTCGGGGGATAGTTCTTTGAAGCGTTTGGCGGGCTCGCGTGCTTCGCCATCGTGGCGGGAGATCGCATCTTCAAGGGACAGCGACTGCAGGTCATGCATGAAGCGGGGCTTTGTACGCAGGCCCCAGAGGGGAGCGGTGCGTAGTTTGTTGGCTGTGTCTTGCGGACCCACCTGGACGATGCCGTCTCCGGTTCCGATGTCGTGCAACAAGAAGTCGCCGAAAGGGTGGATGATCTTATCTCCCAGAGCCTCTGGAACAATAAACATGCCGCCATCGATCACCGTTCCTGCGGGAGCGGTGGTGATGGATTCGACGTGGCAGACAGCGCAACCGACGCGGCGGAAGAGTTCTCCGCCTCGGATGGCTGCGGGGGTTGCGGAGAGCGCTGTGTCTCGAGGAGGAACCATGGTGCCACGTATGAACTGAGCGAAGTGATCGATGTCGGCCAGGCCAAGGTCATCGGGCTGATCCTCCGGGTCCTTCGTGGTCTTGAGAACCGTAGTCACGTCCGTGGGGCGCAGCCGGTTGGTGACTCCCATCTCGTTGAGATAGGCATCGCCAATAAAGGAGAGCAAGCTGCTGTGCTGGTCCTTCCAGCCGAAGCGTCCGACGCGGGTCTGTCCCGGGGCCTCGAAGATTGGAGCCTGGACGACTTCTCCATGGATTCGGCCTTCGCTCAACTCCGGTTGCCGCTCGGCGATTGCGACCAGTGTCCTGTCGTCGATGGCTTCGACGAATCCGTCTCCCAGGGTGTTGAGGGCGGCGCGCAATGCTCGGATGTTTTCTGTCGCAGGGATGTGCTCCTGGGCCTCCGGACCGATGGCGCGGTCGTTGACGATGGAGCGGCCGGTGATCGTGTTCTTGCCGTCGTTTATGAAGATGGTCGGGTTGACGAAGTTGCCGTTTTCATCCTTGTGCCCGACCCGGAGTTCGGTGAACTGGCTGGCTCCTCCGCTGTTCGGGTTCTCATGGCAGCTGACGCAGGCGGTTGCATTATAGACGGGCCCGAGTCCGGTTTGCACGGAGTGGTTTTGTTCGTAGATCTCCTGATCATGGGCAAATGTGTCTCCAGCGGGCTCGACGATTCCGTTGCTGATGCTTTGTGCGCCGTTGAAGCTGGGAGTATTGAATCCTGCCGGTGCTTCCGTTGCTGACTTCGCTGCGACTCTGGCGAGTCCCGTACCCAGCGCGGTCAATGCCGCGAAGAGGCAAGAAGAGAGGAGAACCTTCCTCCAGTGAGGAATGAGCATGATAGTCCCTCCAAAAGACACCAGTCGCCTGCGCGCGTGCGGGGACGCAAGCTGGCCGATCGGTTGACTCCAGAATCCTCAGAGCCGCGACGGATGATCGAGAACCACGGTCTGAAGTCGGAAGTCCTGTGCGTATCCAAACTGGATTCCGTAAAGATTATTCCCACCGCGGAAAAAAATTCTGAAAAAGATGAAACGGCTCGATCCCTGACTAAACCGATTACGGATGCTCAACAGTAGGTGATTATTATTTTCGTTATCATCTCCGATCTTCCACACGAGCGATCACGAATTGTTGTAACTATCCAATCGACTGCGTGTCTCATCGTCGTGCATGCGAAACCCACAGGCGAAATTACTATTGCTCACCATCGGTCGGTTTTGACTGCACACATCTCGCCACCCTAGGAGGCACTCATGAGAACAGCAGTTCGCAAATCAGTGATGTTGGGACGGAGCACAAGTGAAAGTACAACGCGGTTGCGCTTCCTTGCAGACCGACGAACCACTATTACCCTAAGCAGTCTATTTCTCGGTATCCTTGTTACTCCGCTTGCTGGGGCACAAGTCACTCCGTCTGCTACGAAACCGATCTCTGCGGAATCAATGGCAGTGATCTCACCGCAAAACGTCCAGTGGCGGCGTTAGCGACAACGCCAACTCCTGCTGCTTCTTCGGCGGGGATATCTTCCAGCTTCAATTCAGAACAGGGTCCGGGACCAGGACCTATCGGGCCAGGACCAGGCTGTAACTTATTTCCTGCACCACCATCTGTAGGTGCAACCGTTGGTTTGTCGTACTTTGGACCGCCACCTTCTACGACCAATCCGAGTTTGGTCGGGCCGGTGCAGTTGCTAAACTCAGGTACGGTCGATGCCAAAAACGGCACCGTTACTTTGCCCTTATATAAGGGTACGCTGAGCGGTTCGAAGAAAACCGTCTGGTACATCTTGACCGACGTCGATAATTCCAATGTTGCGGCAGAACTGGGTTTGAATTTTTCCGCCAAACTTACCTTCGCTTCCAACGCTGCCAGGACGGGGAACCTGGATGCTAACGGCAATATCGTATTTGACAAGGGTACGGTCAACTTTGCGCCCAATCGGGCCATTGTTCCTGGCCCGAGCGAAGCTGAATTCCCTCCTAAATCTGCGACGCCAGGGTCGGTTGGGGATGCAAACTATAGCCCTTTTGTTCGCATTGTGAATGCCGCGAACGTAATTTACAACGCTCCTATGGTCGCATTCGATGTTGAC
>DASZJS010000253.1:0-8558 GCA_035947935.1 Gemmata sp.
TTTGAACGGACCGATGGGAGTCCCACCATCACCGCCGATCCTGGTCAGGTCCGTCAAGTGCTGGTGAATTTGGTGATGAACGCTGCCGACTCGCTGGGGAATGCCCAGGGGGAGATTCGAGTGAATACCCGTCTAGTGGAAGTGCCGGCCGATTCCCTCGCCGGCTACCACCTTCCGCCGACCACCGGGTGGTACGTCCGTCTGGCTATCTCTGACACCGGCCCAGGTGTCGGGCCGGAGGCTCTCGCTCGGATGTTTGATCCCTTCTTCAGCACCAAGTTCGCGGGTCGTGGTCTTGGTCTCGCTGCCGTACTTGGGATTATGCGAGCCCATGGTGGGGCGATTCGGGTGGAGACCTATCCTGCGAGAGGAACGACCGTCGAGGTTCTTTGGCCAGTGGTGGCGACCAACGGAGGTACTCCGACCCTGGGATCAATCACGTTTACTCGCCAATCTGCCGGGAAGGCGCTGGTCGTCGACGATGAAATGTACGTACGCGAGGTGACTGCTTCGACGCTGGAAGAACTCGGCTACGAAACGCTACTGGCTGGAGATGGAGCAACAGCCCTGGAGCTGTTTCGCAAGCACCAGAACGAGATTCGGGTCGCTGTGATCGATGTGGTGATGCCCAGTATGATGGGCGACCAGTTACTCGACGAACTCCGATTACTCGCACCGACATTACCCGCCGTAATCGTGAGTGGATTTACTGATCGCCGCGTCATCAAGCCGGGCTCTGGCGATAACACGCAGTTTCTCCAAAAACCGTTCCACCCCGAAGAACTTATTGCCGTGGTGAAACGGGTGATGCACACGGCATGAAATCAGATCCCTGAATTCGCACATCAGCCAAAGCCATGATTACCATTCGCGAAGCAACTGAAGGCGACTGGCCAGCGGTCTGGGCAATGTTTCGCGATGTTGCCGCAACCGGGGACGTATTCGCGTACGATGAATCGACCACAGAGGATGTTGCCAGGAAGTTGTGGTTCGACCCGCCAGCAGTCTGTTTTGTTGGGGAAGAGAGCGGTCGATTAATTGGATCGTACTTCGTGCGACCCAACCAGCCCGGTCGTGGGAGTCATGTAGCCAACTGTGGATATATGGTGATTCCAGAGGCCCGCGGCCAGGGAACGGCGTCGGCAATGTGCGAACACTCAATCGCAACAGCTCGCCGACTGGGATTTATAGCGATGCAGTTTAATTTTGTGGTGGCATCGAATGCTGCGGCGGTGAAGGTGTGGGAGAGGCATGGGTTTGCAGTTGTGGGTCGTCTCCCCTCGGCATTTCGGCACAAGGAACTCGGATTCGTGGATGCACTGGTGATGTTTCGGGCGTTGTAACTCTTGATTCAGGGTCGGCGGGGAGTTGAGCAAATCGACTGGTCTTTCGTTCTCTGCTTTCCGAACTCCGTGTTCGAGATTATTCGCCAAACCATTTCCTGACCTTCCCCCAAAACGATGGCGGCGGAGGCGGAGGTGGTGGAAGTAGAGCAGGTTTTTTCTTGAGCACAGCTACAAAGCGGCGACCACATCCCGAACAGGTGAGAGGCACTTCTCCGGTAGAACGAACTGGGAGTTCGGCTGGAATCTCGACATTGAAACTTCGGCAAATGGGACACGGAACCCACAGATTTCCATCGATGGTACGATAGACATCTGAAGTACGAATCAACCCGCTGGGAGGTGCTGCTGCCGGGGGCAACGGCGATCGTGCGAGAGGGGTGCCCCAATTGGTGCCCTTTGTCCTGTACCGCTCGGACATCTCGCTCAGCACTCTCCGGACTTCATTCAGATCCAGTGGCCACAACCGAGAAAGCCGCAGGCTGTCGGTCAATTTGAGAAAATCTGCTTCGCTCCACATTCCTTTGCGGTAATCGATCCACCGTCGCGGTTCGCCCGAATCGATCCAGACCTGGAGATTCCGTGCCTCGACGCTCCGTCGCACGGGTTCCGGAGCTGCGCCAGGCTTCGATACAACTGGTGCAGGGGCGGTGCCATCGGTTGCCTGAAACTCGGTTCCACACGAATCGCACCTGAGAGAAACCCATGCGCCTGCGGAACTATGTATTTCTGCTTGCGAGAGGCACACGGGGCATGGCGCGATGCGCGACCCGGTAGAACCGGCCCGGATTGGCGAAACCAGATGTGTTCCGTTGATTGAGAATCCCGGGTCCAGCGTCGGTGCCACCTCTGATGTTGAGAGAGCGTTTGATGGGTCCGATACCGGATCGTTCGATGTCGGATCGCTCGATTCAGCCAATTGAGCGAGCAAATCAATCAGTATGGATGTGAAGCGATCGAGAGCATCTGCAAGCCGGTCGAACCCGGCCCGGAGATTATCGGCGAGCAGTTCGGTTGAGGTGAATCTCAAGTCTCGCAAGAGTCCGAGATCCGAAGAGATTTCACGCGCGAGAAAATATCGAGCGGCAATAACGAGCAAGGACTGCTGACCCGAAGGGTGCAGTTCGATAAACTCGGCGAGCGTACCGAAACCAGCGTCACGTAACTCAGGACCAAGAGCAGCAAGTTCGCGGGCATCCGCCTCCCGTGTTTCTTCGATTGGGCCACGTAGAAAACGAACGATAAGGGTGGCTAACGCATCGACAGAGGGAAGTTGCCCAGGGATGATTTCAGCTTGGCGCGCATTATAAATCTCGACTCTGAGCTTCTGACGCAATTCCGGGGACAGGTTTGGGAGTGAAGCGACTGCGATAAATTGTCGGATTTGCTCGATCAATGCCGGATCTGCTTTGGACTCAATCGCGTGGTGATGCAGAACTTCCCCCGCCAGCGCGATCTCAAGTGATCGCCAAGCCCGATCCGCTGTCCGGGTCAATACCATCGCCAGCTTTCCCGAAGGATCAGAATATCGCTTCGCTAGCCAATGCGAGATGGCAGTCCAGTCATCGACGATCCCGCTGCCGCTCTTTGGAACGGCTCGCACAAGTAATGGACCCAGAGCGAGTGCGGACAGACGGAGCATCAGGCAAAGTCCGGGAATGCAGGCACCTCAAACAGCTTACACGATGTTGCTTGAAGCGTCGATCACACTCGGACTCTGGGTTCTCTCAATCGTTTGAGCCGACCACTTGAGGTGAAACCGAAGACTGTGAAAGCCATCCGGGGAACGCGCTGGAAATAGTTCAGCTTTCCAGTTCGTTGGGAGCGTTTGATACTGAAGGGGCGGGTTCTTGCTGAGTCATGCAATGAAGCGTTCCCAGTCCCCAGACCAGATCGAGGCAGTGAATGCCGACCACCTCGCGATCGGGGAACAGTTCTGCCAGGATGCCCAACGCCACTCGATCCGCGGGGTCGTTGAAAGTGGGCACGATTACGACACCGTTCGCGATGTAGAAATTCGCATAACTGGCCGGCAACCGCATCCCATCGAAAATAATCGGGCGTGGCATCGGCAACGTCGCCACTTCCAACTTGTGCCCATTCAGGTCGGTGGCTCCTTCCAGTCGTTCGCGGTTCTCCTGGAGCAACGCGTAGTTCTCATCGGCTGGGTTGCTTTCCAGCACCGTTACAACTGTTTGGGAATTCACGAACCGGGCAAGGTCATCCACATGACCGTGAGTATCATCCCCGGTGATGCCACGGCCCAGCCACAGCACTTTTTTCACGCCGAGATAATCGGCAAACACACGTTCATAATCGGCGAGGTCAAGTGGTGGATTTCGTTGTTGTGTGGTGCTGAGTAAGCATTCCTCGGTCGTCAGCATCAAGCCTTGCCCGTTCACATCGATGCTGCCGCCTTCCAAAACGACGCGCCAGCCTCGACACTGCGGTTGCCAGCGGCGTAACCCTTGCTGATCGGCCACGAACCGGGGGATTCGGTCATCGAGCGTCCAGTTGGGGTATTTAGCCCAGGCATTGAAGTGCCAGTCGATAACGGCCCGTTCGCCCCGATTATTCACCACGAAGATTGGTCCCGAATCGCGAATCCAGGAACGGTCTGTCTCTGCTGCCCAAAACGTCACGTTGGCAGTATCCACTCCCGCTTGCCCTAAACAGTGGAACACGGGATCGACTTCGTTGTCCGGTTGCATCAATAGGTTTACCGGCTCGTGTCGGGCGAGGGCTTTGACGATCTCGGTATAGACCCAGGGGATTGGGGCAAATTTGCCGGGCCAGTCCGATTCCTCATGCGGCCAGACAAGCCACGTCGCGGCGTGGGGTTCCCACTCGGCGGGCATCCGAAATCCGTTGGTGGCTGGCAAATCGAGCAAGTCAGTTGAGCGGTTCATCATGCAAGGGTATGAAAAGTGAGGTTTCATGTGAATCGTAATAGCGAAATGTGCGCTGACACATGACCCAAGCGTGGTATATGGGTCGTGATGCTCAAGAACGACAGGGAAGTGATTGCACCTCGTGAGGTCGGTCGGTATAGTCCGGTCACATGGTGATCTGTTCCATCGCCCTATCTGAGAGAAACGGAACGCCACTTCACTTCTTTTTTGACAGATTGAAGACCGGGAACGCGGAAATCGACTGGGAATACACACAACTGGTTCGAGCTTGAAACTGAAGTGCCCGGTTAGGTTCAGGAAGCATGTGGTTCGCGTACAAGTCTGTAGTCGCAGGGAGGCGAAAAATGGCATCGCAACGAACGATTCTGCTGGTTGAGGACGATCCCGTCATTCTTGAGATATTTGAATTTACTCTTCAGCGTCGGGGTTATTGCGTTCTGTCCGCAATGGATGGGGACGCGGCGATGGCTTTGATTGAACAGGGACTCCCCGACATTGCAATTCTGGACATGATGCTGCCTGGAAAGAGTGGTTTCCAGATCACCCAACGGCTCAAGGAGCAGTCGGAGGGACGGGTTTTCGTTGTGATGATGTCCGGAAACACATCGGTTGTTCACAGGGATTACGCACTATCGGCCGGCGTCGACCGCTTTCTGGCTAAACCATTCGCCCTGGCGAAATTGCTGGAAGCCGTTGAGGGGTCGTGTCCACCCGCGCCAACCGCAAGGATTAACGGATCGGGAGTAACACAGCAACCGGCGGCGATGGCTGTGCGATCCAGTTTTCCGTAATCCGAATGGATGGGCTACGTTGACTCTGAGGTCTGCGAATGGTACTTTGTCTGACAAGTGTAGCAGCAGGGCCGGTCTGATTTGGTGCGTTTGGCGAACGGTTCGGGGGAACCAGTCCCATAACAAACCAACACCTAAAGACCCGCGGTGAATGGAGATCGTAATCCTTCACCACAGACCGGCGAGGATGTCGCTCGGCACGCCGAACACGTACTCTATCATGCCTCCTTCGGATACTTTGAGCGGAACTCGCGAACGCGCAGTTCTCGAAAACTGCCAGGAAACCATCGGGTATCGGTTCCGCAAGCCGGAGTTGCTTCGGGCCGCGCTGACCCACACCTCCGGCGCGAACACGCGCGCTGCCTCAAACGAGCGCCTGGAATTCCTGGGCGATAGCGTTCTTGGACTCGTAACCTGCGAACAACTTTTCCTTCGGCTGCCCGATTATCAAGAAGGCGACCTGACGAAGGTCAAGTCCGTGGTGGTCAGTCGCAAGACGTGTGCCCGCTTCAGCCAGGAATTGGGCCTGGGCGATTTCCTCTTCCTGGGCAAAGGGGTCAGCAACTACGGCGAGATTCCCTCGAACATGCTCGCAGACGTCTTCGAGTCGCTCGTCGCAGCGATCTTTCTCGATGGCGGGTGGGATGAAGCCAAGGCGTTTGTCCTCCGATTCATGGAGCCAGAGATTGCCCGTGTCGCACACGAGGCAGTCTCGGCAAACTCGAAATCGCAGTTGCAGCAGGTGGCACAGCGGCAGTTTGGCGGCACTCCTCGGTATTTCCTGCTCGATGAGCAGGGACCGGATCACGACAAGTGCTTCAAGGTGGCGGCTCAGGTTGCCGACCACCGATTCCCAGCCGCTTGGGGCAGGACCAAGAAAGAAGCCGAACTGAAAGCCGCGTTAAACGCGCTGGCTCATATCAACGGCGAACAACTCCCCTATCCCTCGGACTGACCTGACGAATCGTTGCCGGTTCTTCCGAAATCGAGCCTATCTGCATGCCAATGCCGCCTTATCCCGTGATGTGTTACGCAGTGAAATGCCCAAACCACGCTGCGTTCAAGGTCGCTGCACGCTGGAGCGATGGGATCACCGACGAACTCAAGACCTATTACTTGGCCTGTCCCGATTGTCTGGCCAAGCTCTATGCACTGGCGGTAACGAAGCGATCAGTCTGTCGACTAGCCCCGGGTGAAACTCTGGATGCGCCTGGAATCTACGAAATACACCGCGGCGAACGCGACAAGACGCTGAAGCAACGGCCAGATTTGGAAGAGGCGCACTGCGAATCCGACACGAGAAAACCGTGCGTGTAGTGAGCGACTCTTCGCCGACGCGCGGGCGTTGGAATCGAAGGTGTCGAGTTGCCTTAGCCTGTCAGAGGTGTCAGTATTCGGATAAGATTCCGATAATGTTTTTGGGCACCTTCCAAGGCGTTTTTCATCCCAATCATACATTCACACAAAAGCCTTTGTCAAAAAAGGTCATGTGTCAAGCCTCTCTGCCTTGGCCCAATGATGCAGCCCTTTAGGTGCCAATTTTGAAGTCTCTCTGGTGTTAGAACGAGAAAGAACACTGCTGATTTTGTAACGCGCCAAAGTATCGAAAAGAGGCCAATAGTTGCCCCTCTCAAGCCCAATTCTTTCGCAGAATTGCCAACGATTTCTTGTTAAAAACTCTATCTTGCCCAAATTGAAGTTCGTTTGGCAGAATCGCGCTTTTTCAAAGTATCAGCCGCCATTTATTCAAATTATATTAAGAATATAATTGCGCCCACAGTGGGCCGAGGTTGGGTTGTCTTGTGAGCATGACAACCATTTACGGATGATGGCACAGACAGTGTTTCGAGATAGTGGCATGGGGTGTGCTATTTACCGAATCACATTAACCGTGACGCGGATGTGAGTGGTTAGTTCTGCCATCCCGTTTGCGGTTGTCCCTTCGGGCCAGTGCCGAAGGGACCAACTATGAAGATCGTCATTCCGGGTGGATCGGGGCAGGTCGGAACCATTCTCGCCCGGCATTTCCACGCGAACGCCCACGAGGTCATCGTTCTCAGTCGAAAGCCTGCCATAGCTCCGTGGCAAGTCGTGGTCTGGGATGGACAGACCATCGGATCGTGGGCCGCGGAGGTCGCCGCGGCGGATGCTGTCATCAATTTGGCCGGGCGAAACGTGAATTGCCGGTATACATCCGAAAATCGCCGCAAGATCACGGAATCCCGCATCCATTCAACCAGGATCATCGGGGAAGCAATCGCTCAAGCAACGCGATCGCCGCGGGTCTGGCTCCAGGCAAGTACAGCCACGATTTACGCTCACACTTACGATACTCCAAACGATGAGCGAACCGGCATCATTGGCGGTATGGAGCCCAATGCACCCGACACCTGGCGGTTCAGTATCGATGTTGCCACATCCTGGGAAAAGGCGTTCGATGCAATCGATACGCCCCGAACAAGGAAAGTTTGCATGCGATCCGCGATGACCATGAGCCCCGACCGTGGTGGTGTTTTCGATGTGCTTCTCGGTTTGGTTCGACGAAGACTTGGTGGTCGGGTCGGCGATGGACGGCAGTTCGTGTCGTGGATTCACGACCAGGATTTCATACGTGCTGTCGAGTGGTTGATCGAACGCGATATCAGCGGCCCGGTCAACCTCACGGCTCCTGAACCGCTGCCAAACGCTGCGTTCATGCGGATATTACGGGAAGCCTGGGGCATTCGCTTTGGGCTTCCGGCAACGCAGTGGATGGTCGAACTCGGAACGTGGGCTCTGCGAACCGAGTCGGAACTGGTGCTGAAGAGTCGTAAGGTGGTGCCGGGCCGATTATTGGAGGCGGGATTTGAGTTCCGATTCCCATCGTGGCCCGAAGCTGCCTGCGATTTGTGTCAGCGGTGGCGGGAAGGGGTGTGAGTGTGAAAGGTGGGGCTTGAGCTGCGCACGGCCGGCATCAACCAGATGGCTCTATACTCGGCGCGGTCTGGAATGAGACGTGTTGGTTTTCCAAATGAGCCGTCATGGTCTTCAGCCTGAAGGGCTGGGACAACATAGCCCAGGGCAACGCCCTGGGTCTTATGGAGATTTGATAATCCAGCCTGAAGGGCTGGGACAATAAGCAAGCATATGCACCCCTTCAGGGTGCATATGGTTGTTTGATCGTCTTCCCAGGGCGTTGCCCTGGGCTATGTTGTCCCAGCCCTTCAGGCTGAAAACCAAATGTCTCATTCCACACCGCGCGAAGCATAAACCACTTATTCTGGCTTCTTTGACTCATCAGTCGGTTTTGCGATTCCAAGCGCCTTGTTCACCGTCTCCAGAAGGCGTTCCATCGCAAACGGCTTGCGAATGTAGTCGATCACGCCGAGGAACCGCAGGTTCTCGGCTCGCTGGACCAGGAACAACTCGGAGGAATCGGCCTGGCGGGCCAGCAAGATACTGGCGGCAGGAATCACGTCAGCCACGCGCACGCTCACTTCTCTTCGCCGCTGGCTTGGGGTTGGGCCGTTTGG
>DASZJS010000254.1:0-7990 GCA_035947935.1 Gemmata sp.
CCGAGGCCCACCAATACCACCTTAGCTCTGTCCCGAGTCGTTGTAGGAAATGCCCCTCTCCAACCGCCAGCGCGACGCCTTCGCCAACCGCCGCGAAGATGGCCTGCCGGGACGGTAACCTCTGCTTGCTGCACGAGTCCGCCTACTGGTTCAACGCCCGACAGAGTAAGATCAATTGAGGAGGCAGCTCTCATGCAGACCACATTGCGAATGGAAACGACAGTTCTTCCCGGCCACCGTCTGGAAATCAGCAACCCGGAACTCCCCGACGGGGCGACGGTCGAGGTGATCGTGGTTGTGCCGGAACAGCCGAAGCCGCGCCGCATTTCGACTTTGGAGCTTTTGGCCACATTGCCGCCCGGTCCCCTTCTGTTCAAGACGCCGGAAGATGTTAACCGCTATATGCAGGAGGAGCGCGATTCATGGGATCGCTGACGTTGCCGCCGGTGCCATCATCTGTAAAGGTGGGCGATGGGATCGTGGAAACGGGCGAGGCCAGAGGCAACACCATGAACGCCAGCAACACATATGAAACTATCGGGAGCAATCAGGACAGCGGTGTTGGCAGTCCGAATTCGGGGGTAAAAGTCTGCCAATAACTGCCACTATTTCGGTGAGAAATGAGAAAAACTGCTTGCGCATATGAAATTCCGTTGTGTCACCCCGCGTGTGGGCAGTTGCAAGCGTGGGGTTTGTGATGCACAGGAAACTCGGACGAATGGCATATTGCCCCGGCCACCCGAAACACTGAGGACCATAATGGTGGTGCCTATAGCGACCTGGAAAACATGACATAACATGACACAATGTGACACGGACTGGGTGTTTGAGTTTCTCCGCCCGCCCACGCGTGGGCAGAACTCACTCTCCACTCTCCACTCCCCGCCTCTCTGTCCTTCAGTCCCTACCACTCGCCACTCGAACCGGTTACCATCACAGTCCAGCCTCACACCGCTTGACCTGTCGGAATTCGCATACCATGAGACGCTTTCTGCTCGCACTCACCAGCCTGCTTGCCCTGGTGCCAACCTTGCTCGCTCAGGAACGGCAACCGGTCCGTCTGATGGTCGAGGCTGAGGATTTCGAGGTGCGGTCCTCCGGCTGGAAAGTGATGCCCTACCGCGATAACTACTATTGCAGCACGTTTGCCATCACCTTTCTGTCGCGGATGGGCTGTCTCGGAGCCCCCGAACAGATTGCACCCGGCAAGAAAGCCATTGCCGAGAAAGTGGTCAACATTCCCTATGCCGATACCTACGAACTCCTCGCTCGATACGAACAGCCATTCCAGTTTTCCGTCGAATTCACCGTTGAAGTCGAGCAGGGTGGGAAGATGGTCGCTTCGTTCCCCTGCGGTCGGCTTACCGATCCGAAGATCTGGGCGTTCAACAACCATCAACGGATACCGATGGAACGGTATTCCTGGAGCGGCACCGATAATATCGTCTGGCAACAACCCGGAAACGTGAAACTTGCGGCTGGCCCTGCAACCCTCCGGCTCATCGCCACCGAACAGAAGGATGGGGATCAGGAACGCGAGAATGCCGCGAGACGGCATGTGGATGTGCTCTGTCTCACCAACGACAAGGTCGGCATCGAAGCCCAGAAGAAAGCCGGTTACCTGGAGCTCGATGGCTGGCTGGTTCAGGATGGCGATGTCTTCGTTCGGTTCACCAACCCCGCCGATGGGTTCGGCCCGGTGATTCCCATTGTCGCCGCATACGATCAGGGCCAACACTCACCGTACTACGTTCACATTCGCGACTGGCCGAAGACGCAGGTTTTGAAGTCAGGCCGGGTGGTGTCAAGCACCAAGTATCAGATTGCCGGGCCACGTTCGGAACGGGTGAAGCCCGATCAACTCATGCCCGCGATTGAGGCACCGAAAGGTGCCATTCCGGATGAGCAATACTTCAAGCCGGGTGAGTCAACGGGATGGGTGCCTCTGGGCAACGTCCTCGATTCTCTCAACTATTCGCAGTGGTATCCACAAGCACAGTACAAGGGCAAGGCGGAAGGGGTTTACCTGCGCCTGGAGTTTGGCATCCCGGATGGCAAGCGCGCGATCAAAGTGGTGAAGGATATCACGGTCAAGGGGCCAGCATCGGGCATGTCCCCGGCCTGCTTCGACATCCCCGGTTGCATGAACCCACATCCGGACCTGGCGACAGCCCTGGCGAAGAAATACTGGCTACCGACCATCCGCACCCAGAAGGAAGTGCTGGAGTGGCTCAACGCCGAGGTCGCCAAGTTTCCCAAAGTCGGGAGCGTGCCGAAACGGATGCCGATTTACAACATCATGGGGTTCAGCGGCGTTCTGAACACATTTCCCGAAGCGAAGCAACTGGCGATCGCCCTGGGGGACAACACATCGGTCGATGCAGTCGGCAAGAAGCGGGAACTGGTCGCCCACTGGGGCGATCCCTCACTCGACTGGATCAAGAAGCAGGAGGCGACTCGCAAGGGCGGGTTCGATGACCTCGGCATCGTGAGTTATGGCGATGAGATTCATCTGCCGGCCGTTCCACTCACCGATGCGGAGTTCGCGGCGTGGCTGAAGGAAAAGGGGGTTGCGTTCGAGGGGAAGGTTGAGTTCATCGCACCGAAAGACAAAATGACCCCGACCGAAATCGAAGCGATTAAGAAACACCCGCTTTACTACTATTCGCAAATCGCAGCGAAAGAGAAAGGAGGAAAGCAATTTGCCACAGGGACCGCTTACTACAAGTCGAAGGGTGTCCTCACGGGTGGCAACTACTCCCCGCACGCGAACTACCTCGTCACCGAGATCGACTACATCCGACCCTTCAAACTTCGCGCGATGAGCATGCCGTGGACGGAGGATTACGCATGGCAGATCGCCGAGTTCAGCCCGCAGGTTGTGGGTTATCTGGTGAGCGGTCTGCGCGCGGGCGCGAAGTACGATGACCTACCGATTCACATGTACGTGATGCCGCACTCGCCGGGTCAGTTACCCAGCGAGTTCCGACAGAGTTTCTACACCTCGGTTGCGCACGGTGCGCGGATGATTAACTACTTCTGCGCAACGCCCTCGGCTGTGGGCTACACCGAGAACTACATCGACAGCTACGACCTTGGCATGTGGAAACAGGTCCACAAGTGTACTCACGAAGCAGGTATTTTCGAGAATTACGTGGTCGATGGTCGAGTGCGTCCGGCAAAGGTTGGGCTGTTGCTTTCCAGCGTCGATGAACTCGTCACGGGCGTAAACAACTTCTCACTGGCGATGCACAATAACGAACGCAAGGCGATCTATTACGCGCTCCGGCACAGTCAGGTTCCCGTCGATTTTCTGAGCGAGGATGATGTGATCGAGGGCCGGGCCAAGGATTACTCCCTCATCTACATCACCCAGCAATACGTGCATTCCAAGTGCCTCGATTCGCTTCAGAAGTGGTGCGAGACAGGTGGCACGGTGGTTGCGCTGGGTGGCGGAGGGTTCTTCAACGAGTTCCAGAAGGAGAATCCAGCTGCCGCGAAGTTTTATGGAGCAACCGGCACGAAGATCGCCACCGACCCCAATCTCATCTCGAAGTATCTGCTCAAGGAGAACGTCCCGTTCCTGAGCAAGCACGATCTTCCCCGCTATGAACCGCTCGATCTGGTGAACTGGAATCTGGCGGGTTTGCCGAAAACCGATCCCGACCCAAACCCATCGCCGAACCACGTCTTCAACATTCCCGCGATCGTCTGGAAGCAACCGCTCACGCTGACCGATGGCAAGCTGATCGGGAAGTTCAAGGATGGCTCGCCAGCGGTTGTGTCCAAAGCACATGGCAAGGGTAAGGCGGTGTTGTTCGGGTTCCTGCCTGGGCAAGCGTATCTCAAGAGTGGTCTGCCCGTTCGCCCTGTGGATCGCGGTGCGACCCCCGATAGCTTCAACCACTATCTTTCAACGGGGATGAGCCAAACCCTTCGGGCCAGGCTGGTCGATGATTTCCTGCCCGGAGCGATGGGCCGGGATGTGCGTCCTGTTGCAACCACCGATGGGCTTGTGGAGACAACCTGCATCGACACCCCCGAGAAGGATGGGAAGCCCGCAAAACTGGCCGTGCCTCTGGTGAATTGGTCTGGCGGGGAAATCACGTCACTCACCATCACAATCCGCGGCGTAGACAAGGTATCGCGGTTGCGAAGTGTCGAACGCGGCGAACTGAAGTACACGCAGCTCAAGGGAGCCATCCAGATCGTGATGCCACTCGATGTTGCGGATATGCTCTTGATCGACCGTTGAACGCGCTGAAGCCCGCTGGTCGGCGATCTCCGGCATGAGCGATACGATCGCTGCCGATCGCCTTTAGTGCTTTGTAATAATCGCGTACACAATGAAGGGTAAGGGGATTGAGAAGATGACCCCCATCACGACGGCAAAAATCGCCCGATAACGACCGTGAAGTTTGGGTTTCTTATTCAACTGAACCAAGGCCAGGACACCGAGCAGAAGAGCGAGTGGTGCCGGGAAACAAAGGACCGAGATCAGCCCAATATATCCCGCCGCAATCGCGAGCAGGGACGTGTTTACCGGGAGCACCAGCGCCATCCCTGGGTCATCCATCGGATCAGAGTATCGACGGCGGCGGCGTCTCGGGCGGTCGTCATCGTCGTCGTTATCGTCGTCATCGTCGCGTCGGCGGTTACGTGAGCGGCGAGGACGCTCTTCATCGTCCTTGTCCTCTTCGTCAGGGTCGCGTCGGCGGTTACGTGAGCGGCGAGGATGCTCTTCATCGTCTTCATCTTCACGCACGGCAGTGCTCCGGTGGTTGAATCAACCGAGGCTGCGAGTCATCTCCTTAATACATACAGGAAATGGAAAGGCTGAAACAACACTACGAGGAATTCCAGGCCGTTGGTCATGATTTTGGGAACCCCATAGCGTTACAAAACGATTGGGCCGGTCGGGTTCCCCAGGAAGCCCGACCGGCCCGGTTCGTGCCTATCGCCGCGAATTTAGCTCTTGGTTGCTTCCAATGCCACCTTCGCGGCATCTAGTGGATCCACCTTGGCTTCTTCCGGCTCCAGTGCGATCCCACCCTCACCCTCCAAGCGACTGATGTCGTCCCGACTTTCGATATCGTGGAGAGTTGGCAGGTGTCGGAAGTCGCCTCGGAGTACCTTCAGAGCCATCTTCTCCTGATCGACCTCGAAACCCGTTCGGTATCCCATCTGGTGGAAGATCATTCCAAGCCACGATGTGCGTCCGAACAGATACGAGAGTAAGAGCAACCCACCAGCCGCTGGCAGGATCAACCACCAGGGATTCAACGCGGCGAGAGCAAGTCCGCACACGATCACCACACCCATTGCCGCCTTGGTCATCCGGCCGGCAGTCCACTCCTGATCGAGTTCGGCCAGTCGGTCCTCGATTGCCTGTGGCCCAGCATCAGCGAGACAAGCCAGCCGTTGCTCCAGGGTGTCGAGTTTCGAGCAAGTCTTCATCTCGCGCCGGGCGATGGTGGAGTTGTGAATCATGTCGCATCCTCATGCGGAAAAGGCACCCAGAATCATGCTGGACAGAGTTTGAATTTCCCAGTTTCAGCTTTTGAGGTTTGGACTCTTCATCCTGTGAACCATCGGTTCTCAGGATGGATGTCTTCAACTTGGAAGCGGGAACTGAAAGCCCTGCCCAAGAAGCCCTGCTCAGTTGAGTGAGCAGGGGAGGCTGGCCACCAAGGCCAAGCCAACTGGGTTAACCCTGAACTTGGGAAAACACCAGCACACTATAAGGGCCGATGTTGACGTGTCCGCGACAAGAAAGCCCATCGCACTCACCGGCTTCCGCTGTCACGTCAGTGGAGAGATAGCCGCCAAATGCAGCACTATATCCCTTCCAGTCACTATTAAGATGCAACTTCCATGCCCCAGGTGCTGAAAATCCAATCGTCAGATTCTCACAGGGTTTACAGCTGAAATTCGCCACCACCACCGTTTCGTCCCCTGGTCCGCCATCCATCCAGCGACGGAATGCGATGGTCTTGTTCCCTTCATCCACACGGAACACCTGCACATTTTGCCCACAGAGACCTCGCGTTTGTCCGTGACGATTTAACCGCAAATGAACCAGATCCCGGTAAAGCCGCACGATGCCCTGAAACTCCTCCCGCTTGTCCCAATCCACCGGAACGGTATCGCGGAACCACTCCCCTTCGAGAAACTCCTGACCCTGAAAGAGCATTGGTATGCCGGGTGATGTGAAAATGAGTGCCGCCGCGAGAGTGGATCGCTTTTGTGCGAACCATCCCATCGAATCGTTTGGATTGATCTCGTGGGGTATCCGCGCCTTGCCGTTGGCCACCTCATCGTGGCTTTCGGAATAAATGATCCGCTGGAACGCATCGGAGTTATAGCGATGTTCGACGGCATGCGCGACTGCGGCCATCGACCGCTGCTCGTCCTGTGCAACGATAACTGCTTCGCGAATCGGGTGGACGAACTGATCGTCCCACTGGCTTCCGAATCCAGCCCCACCCTCTTCAACGTGTTTCGTCATCCAGTCGTTGTGTTGAAGGTCTTCGGCAATGGTGAGTGTGTTCGGGTGCTTCGTCCGGATTTCGCCATTGATCCACTGGAGCAGGCTCCATCCATCCGGCAAGTTCGGTTCGCCATCGGCCCGGACACTCCGGATGTAAAGAGTCATATCCAATCGCAATCCATCGATGTGATAGTCTTCAAGCCACATCAGGGCATTATCGCGAATGAACTGGCGGACTTCTGGGCGGCCATAGTCCGGGCGAGTATCGCCCCACGGAGTCGTCTTCCGCCAGTCCTCGTAAAAGTAGATTCCACCGCCCTCACTCTCGCTCCAGCCATCGAACCGCCACAGATCGAGATCGGTCGGTCCAAAGTGGTTGTAGACCACATCCAGGATGACCGCGAACCCGTTCTTGTGGGCAGACTTGACGAACTCCTTGAACCCGCGCGGCCCACCGTAAGCACTCTCCACGGCAAAAATGTGTGCGGGGTTATATCCCCATGATCGATTGCCGGCAAACTCGGCCACCGGCATCACCTGGAGGCAGTTCACACCGAGTTTTTTCAGGTGATCGAAGCGGCGCATGATGCTGTCGAACTTCGCGGGCAATGTATTGTTGGGATTCTCGTCGTTGAACGTCCCAACGTGAAGTTCGTAGATCACCAATTCGTTCCACTTTGGGCTAGAGAAAAACGATTCCTCCCAGTCGAAATGCGGATCGTACACGACTCCATTGCCAGCAGAGTTCGTCACTTCGCGAGCGTAGGGATCGATCCGCGACAGTACTCCGGATGGAGTCTGGAGAACATAGCGATATTCATCTCCAATCTTGGCTCCGGGCACCTCGGCATACCAGTAACCCTCATCGCATTCGCGCGTCAGCGGGTTTTTACCCTTCTCCCACTTGTTGAAACCACCAACCACCGACACGGCAGTGGCATGCGGTGCCCACACGCGAAATGCAACGCCGCCATCGTGAGGAATGGCTCCCATTCCTGGGTGGGCGGAAGGTGCTACGGATTTGCGGCCTCGTTTGATCTCTGCAATTTCGTAGAGGAGCCCCTTACGGGATGTCTTGCTGGGCATCGTTATCGTGGACATTTGTGAAAGCTCCTGACGAGAAAGGTATTAAGGGCTCTTATTGATTGGTTGGCGAGCAATCCACCACACCCACTCCGAAATTAATGGGTTACGGGAAGCAATTCCGCAGTCCGCGGTGATGTCTCAACAGTCTGGATGCTGTGTCCGTATCGGGTGGCATAAACGAATGTCAGTTCGGCTCCGAACAGGAGTATTTGCGAGGAGTAGTAAACCCACACCAGAAATACCACGAATGCCTCGGCCGCTCCAAACGCCGATCCGGCTGCAACTCTGTGGAGATAAAGCCCAATGGGATAGCGGCCGAGAGCAATCATTCCCGCTGTGACGGCAGCGCCGAGCCAGACATCGGACCACGCCAGATCGGTTTCCGGTAGCCATTTGAAAATCATCGCGAACAGG
>DASZJS010000255.1:0-2611 GCA_035947935.1 Gemmata sp.
AGGGAGAAGTATAATCTCCCCAACTTTTGCACCCTGGAGACCACATATGGCCTCGGCCAACCCGCTCCCGGAAGTGCTACCGGATACCGACACAGAAACAAAGACCCGGCGGCAACCTCCCTACGCGGTAATCTTGCACAATGACGACATCAATACGATCGAGTTCGTCGTGGAGGTGCTACGCAAAGTGTTTGGCTATCCGGTTGAAAAATGCGTCGAATTGACGATTGAGGCGCACGAAAAAGGACGAGCGATCGTGTGGATCGGCTCTCTCGAAGTAGCAGAACTCAAGGCCGACCAAATCCACTCCTGCGGTCCTGATCCTCACCAGAAATCAAAGGGTGCCCAGCCCCTTGGTGTCAGTGTTGAACCTGTCGCCTGATAAACAGAGGCGCGACTCGTTCCAGATTGAGGTGTTCTGGGATCCAGGCGGAAGATTTGCGACTTTTGAAACCGGCCGGTCATCGCGGAACAATTACTTTTGAACCTCTTACTTCCCCTCGGCAGCACGGATGCGCCATGCCAACGCTCTCGTTTCCCAATCTCCTGCTCAACAGGCTCCGCACCGCTCAAGCCACACATCCCGGGCGTTTCCGGTTGGGCTTCCTCGGGTTGCTCGCGATCGTGCTTGTCGTGATGAGCCTTCAATATCTCGCCAAGGTAGCCAAGCCCGGAGATTCCGGTCAGCAGACTCGCTCGGCATTCCTCCGTTGGCGGGCCATGATCCGGAATGTGTTCGATGGGATAAATGTCTACACGGGATTGAACGAATATCCCAATCCACCCATCATGGCGATCGTGTTGCGCCCCTTCGCGGAACTCCCACCTGTCGTGGGCGCAATGGCTTGGTTTTACGCCAAAGTTGCGATGGCCGCATCGGCTGCGATCTGGATCTTTCGCCTCATTCAGCCATCCCCGGGAGCCCCAAAACACGATGAGGAAGGCAATTCTGCGAACGCTGCCAGTGAACGAGTTCGAAGATCGAGCAATCCGCCGGTCACGCTCTCCGATCCCGCGAAAGCTGTCGCGATTCTGCTCGCACTTCCCGCCCTGATGGGTGATCTTTCACACAATAACGTAAACATCTTCATCCTGTTCCTGCTTGCGGGCTGTTTGGAGCTCTACCGTCGCGGTTTCGACACGTTGGCCGGGTTTGTTCTTGGGCTCTCCATCGCTTGCAAGGTCACTCCTTTGCTCTTCCTGGCGTACTTCGGCTGGAAACGTGCCTGGCGTGTCGTCGGGGGGTGTCTGGCTGGGTTGGCGCTGTGGTTGGCGATTGTGCCTGGCTTCACATTCGGGTGGAACCAGAATGCTCAACTCCTGACCGATTGGTACAAGCTCATGATTGAGCGACCAATTCTCAAGGGTGAAATCACGACCGAACATGCGAATCAGGCGATACCGGGTTTCATCTACAGACTATTCACTCATAGTCCGTCTTTTATCGATTATATCGACCTTGGACCGGACGTTAAAATCCCCCATCCAGCCGCGTACCATAACATTGCCGACATTGGCAGTCCGGCGGCGTGGTGGGTCGTGAAAGGTATTACCGCGGCATTCGCCCTCGCAGTCATCCTTCTCTGCCGCGCACCACGAACCGAAAGGCAGGGGTGGCGATTTGCAGCGGAGTGTGGATTGATCGTCCTGGGAATGCTCCTCCTCAGTGAACGGACATGGAAGCATCACGCCGTTACGCTCTTACTCCCTGCCGCCACCCTCGCTTATGCTGTGAGTCTCGATCTACCAGAACGGCTACGCAAGTTCATCATCGGCATTCTGGCAGTGGCTTGGTTCTCAATGACTTTCCCCGGGTTGTTCGGATCGTACGTTGGGGATCTTGCGATGGTGTACGGCGTTCATACCGTCGCCTTTCTCCTCCTGACTGCCGGTGTGTGCGCGCTCCTTATCCATGGTCGCAAAGTGAGAACTCTATCGAATAGTGACGACAATCTGTGCGGGTTGGGTCGGAGGGATGGGTTGGATAAGATAACGGGAGAAGCGAATCTGCCATGAGTGGTCGGAATGCTTGTAGGGTTTGGGTATACTAAGCGGTTGAGGAGACTGCCCAACCTCAATACCGGGTCCGCCGCTCTTTCGACGGATGGTAGAGGACCGCCATGTCGGCCAAACCCTGCATCTCTCAGCGGTTACGGTTTGCATTTGCGCCCGCGACGGTGTTCGTTGCCGCTCTGTGCCTCGTGAGCCAGGCACAGCCGCCTCCCGACACCCCCAAGAAAACATCTGATACCAAAACTGTTCAGGGTGGGCTGCCGGTCATCAAGCTCCCCGATGGCACCTTCCTCTTGAAGGGCACACCGAACGATAGCAATAGCGAGCGCGTGACGCTCACACTTCAGGATCTCCAAAAAATTCAGGATCAGATCGATCAGCTCAGGAAACAACTCGCGGCTCAGAAACCCACGGCACCAAGCGGATGTGCAATCCGCGGTCGCGTCGAGAAACGAGGCGAACAACTCGTCGCGGTTCTCAAACTCACATATTCGTTCCGCACGACAATCCCACAGACGACCATTGCTCTGGGTGGACGGAAGGGATTTGTGGTATCGGCGGGTGTCGATGGAAACAAGCTTCCGATCCTTGAGACGAC
>DASZJS010000256.1:0-4585 GCA_035947935.1 Gemmata sp.
CTTGCAGTCCCGGTTGCTGAGTTCAGGACAAGCGTACTATCCGGGACATTCAGGGTGTATGGAGTACCGTTGGCCGTAAACGTGATCGTCTGGTTGGTGACGTTCAAGGTAACCGGTGTCGAACCGACTCCAGAGACTTTCGCTGCACTTGAGAACCACACATAGTCCCCGGCTGAGATAGCAGCTCCGTTGAAGTTCGCGGAAATCATCGACACGGTCGGGGTGGTCCGGTCTTCCAACGACTCACAAGCCAACTGGCAGATGACACCGAGAGGCCGGGCCGGACTCCGGCGGGATCCACAACGCAATTCGGAAAACGAGTGAAACACGGGATGACTCCTTGGGCGTTGAGCCACATGGTGGATTGAGGGGCTAATTGAAAATGAATAGTCGATAACGTGCCGGAGAGCCGCCATCTCGCAGGAGGCTTTTTCGAGTTTAGAAAGGTTTGTCGTTTGTCAAGTTTCAATTGATGTGTGCTGTTACTTTTCTGATTTCATCTCGGAGATCTTGAACTCCTCCGACGATTAACCCCGAGCAACCGCAGCGAGTCCCCCCAGAGCGTATTGAACCATGTGACGGGCTAACGCGGCCGCATCGTCCGAGCCGAGACCCAAACTCGGGAATGCACGCTTCAGTGTGTCGCGATCGAAGATCAACAGCAGAAAACAGGGTGCCATCACGCTGACGCATCCCCGCGCGACTGCCGGATGGTCTTCCGGCAGACCCATCAACTCGCTCACGATGGACTTCATTATGCGAGTCTTGGGCAGGAACTCCGTATCTCGGAGTGTTGCAAGAACCGGCGATGGGGCGACAACCTCGCGGCCAATCACGCGCAATACCCACGACGACAACGTGGGACCGACAATCGTTCGCACAATCAGTTCGAGAATCGCTTCGAGCTTGGCACGGGCATCGGTCTTGTCCGCTATCGCAGCTTTGGTCGCCGCGAAGGTTACAAACCGGTTGTGAGCCTCCTCGACCACGGCTGCATAAAGACCCTCAATGCCGCCGTAGTAGTAGTTCACTGCCGCAGTGTTGATGCCGGCCAATTCACAGATCTCCTTGCCCGTGGTCCGGTCAAATCCCTTCTCGGCAAACACTTGCCCAGCGACTTCCAGAAGCCGTTGCCGGGTCGTCCGATCTTCTCTTTCGCGCTGCGTTGGCGAATCGGATCGAGTTCGTTGATTCCCACTCCGCTTCATAAGCATGTTCCTAATTGAACTCAACAAACCGTGAGAGCAATGTCGCGAAAAAAACGCCGCATTCTTGGGCTGTTTTGCAGCATTTTTTGTGTAAATACTCGCGACGTAAACCTTATAGATTCATCGTGTTAACTGCTATCACTCGGAGTTTGGCTTTGTTTTGCAGAATCGACATTTTTCAGGCCCTCTCGCTCCCGCCAATTATATCATATTCAAGTTGTTTGTTATCAATAACTTAGATATGATTTTCTGCTTCAATTGGACCGGCGAGCGAATGCTGCCTAATTCGGCATTCGCTTTGCGAATTGTATCTCTTGTGTCGGCAGGCTTCAAATTGTAAATTGAAATTTAACTTTTAACTAGTCGATAACAAGAGCAGAAAAGCAGGTGAACCATGTGGCGAACAATAATCCTCGTTGGACTGCTGGTTGTCGTGGGGGGTGGGGGGCTCTGGTGGTGGCTGGCGCACCGCAAGAGCGAGACGAACGAGTTGGTCCTCTACGGCAACGTCGATTTGCGACAGGTGCAACTGGCGTTCAACAACAGTGAACGGATCGCAACGGTGTTGGTGCAGGAGGGCGACCATGTGAAGCGAGGCCAGCTCGTAGCGAAACTGGATGTGAGTCGACTGGAACCACCGGTTGCCCAGGCGGAAGCTCAGCTCGCAGCGCAGCGGCAGGTTGTCGCACGGCTCCACAACGGCAGCCGACCGGAAGAAATCGCCGAGGCACGGTCGCAGGTTGCGGCCCAGCAGTCTGCTGTCGAACGACTTCGCAACGGCAGTCGGCCGGAAGAAATTGCCCAGGCGCGGGCAAACCTCGAATCGGCGAAGGCCGATGCCGTCAACGCGCGATTAAAGTACGATCGCGCCAAGAATCTCTCTGTGGTCCGCCTTCGGGATCAATCCGATGTACGCGCCGTGAGTCAGGAAGATCTGGATAACGCCAAGGCCACTCTGGATGTGGCTAATGCGAAAGTCACGGTCAACCAGCAGGCGTTAGACCTGGCTGTGCTTGGTCCACGCAAGGAGGACATAGCACAGGCCGAAGCACAACTCGCACAACTCCAGAAAGCGTTGGATCTGGCTGTGCTCGGTCCACGCAAAGAGGACATCGCCCAGGCCGAGGCACAACTGCGAGTCAATGAAGCGCAACTGGCGCTTTTGCGCCAGCAATTGACCGATGCCCAACTCATGGCACCAGCCGATGCCGTGATACGCACGCGGCTTATGGAGCCGGGGGAGATGTCTTCGCCGCAGAAACCTGTGTATACGCTGGCGATTATCGATCCCAAGTGGGTTCGAGCCTATGTGTCCGAGCCGGATTTGGGGAAGATACGTCAGGGGATGGTCGCATCCGTTGCGGTGGATAGTTTCCCGGGTCAACGATTCGAGGGATGGGTTGGCTTCATCTCGCCGGTTGCCGAGTTCACGCCGAAATCCGTACAGACCGAGGAACTGCGAACGAGTCTCGTCTATGAGGTTCGCGTGTTCGTGAAAGATCCATCGGACAAATTGCGTCTCGGTATGCCGGCAACCGTCTTCGTGCCTTTGAACTCAGGCGATTCGCCGGGAGCCGAGGGTAAGCGATGACCGCCGGTGGGGAAACTCCAATCGTGCTTGGTCGCGACGTGCGCAAGATTTTTCGTCGGGACAAAGGCGAAAGCGTCGTGGCGCTCGATGGCATTTCCCTGGAAGCGGGGCACGGGACGCTCACGGCTTTGGTTGGGCCGGATGGGGCGGGCAAAACGACGTTCCTTCGTTTGGTTGCCGGGTTATTGCGGCCAGATGGGGGCGAGTTGCGGGTCGTGGGTGTTGATGTCGCGGTCGATCCCCAGCAGGTGCAGGAACGCATCGGCTACATGCCGCAGAAGTTTGGTTTGTATGAGGATCTCACCGTTCGGGAAAACCTCGATCTCTACGCCGACATGCACGGTCTCAGTGGGAAAGAACGTCAGGAGCATTATCCGCGGCTGATGGAGATGACCGCGCTCGGCAAGTTCCAGGATCGTCTCGCGGGGCAGTTATCGGGAGGGATGAAGCAGAAGTTGGGCTTGGCGTGTACGCTCGTCCGGGCTCCCGAGTTGTTGTTGTTAGATGAGCCAACAGTTGGAGTCGATCCGCTTTCTCGCCGGGAACTGTGGGACATTATCCTTCAGCTTGTTCGAGAGCAGGGTTTGACGGTACTCCTGAGTACGGCGTATCTCGGTGAAGCCGAACGATGCGGGCATGTCGTTGTCGTGCATGAAGGGCGTGTGTTGGCTCAAGGGCCCCCTGCTGAAGTCAGCAATCTGGCAGCCAACCGGACGTTTTTGGTCGATCCGCCTCCAGGGCGAACGGCACGTTGGCTCCAGGCGCGGTTACTGGATCAACCGGGCGTGGTGGATGCGGTGCCGGAAGGTGGTCGTGTGCGGTTCGTTCGAGCGGATGAAGGAAACGAGGGACTGACAGGAGATGGTCTTATCGGGGATGCGGCCATCGTGCCTGTTCAGCCGCGGTTTGAAGATGGGTTCATGGTACTGTTTCGACGAACGGTGCCGGAGCAAGCTGCAAGTGGTTCGATGGAGCTTGGCTCACGGATGGAGCATCGCAGCAATGGGGAACTGGTTGTCGAGGTCCACGATCTGGTCCGGCAGTTTGGAACTTTTACTGCTGTCGATCACATCAGTTTTGAGGTACATCGCGGTGAGATTTTCGGACTTCTGGGGCCGAACGGTGCGGGCAAAACCACCACGTTTCGGATGTTGTGTGGTCTGCTGGCGTGTACCAGCGGTACGCTCCGGGTGGCTGGTGTGGACCTGCGAAACGCCAGGGCATCGGCTCGCCAGCGGATTGGGTATGTAGCTCAGAAGTTCTCGCTCTACCCTCAGTTGTCGGTAACCGAGAACCTGGATTTCTTCGCCAGTGCTTACAGTCTGCGTGGGAAGCGCAAGCGCGACCGGATCGCCTGGGCGTTGCAGCAGTTTGAGTTGCAGGCACTGGCCCGCCTTCCGTGCGGTCATTTACCCGGTGGGTACAAGCAGCGACTGGCGATGGCGGCCGCTCTATTACATGAGCCAGAGATTCTCTTTCTCGATGAGCCGACATCGGGCGCTGATCCGCTGGCCCGTCGGGAGTTCTGGAAGCGAATCACTGCGCTGGCCGAGCAAGGGGTGACGGTAATCGCCACGACCCACTTTATGGAGGAGGCCGAGTATTGCGATCACATTGCCATCATGGCAGCCGGGCGAGTGCTGGCACATGGAACGCCCGCGGAGGTTCGGGGACGGGCGCCCGCCGAACCCGGTCGTCAGCCAACGATGGAGGATGCTTTCATAGCGATTGTGGAAGAGGGGCTGTGAGTGGTCGCCCTCACCCCCAACCCCCTCTCCCCGTGGGA
>DASZJS010000257.1:0-10940 GCA_035947935.1 Gemmata sp.
GGCGTTTTGGCGGCATCCGACCTGCAGAGGAAAAGTGGATGGCCGATCTTCCGGAGAAAGCACCTAATGAATCGACGCTAATCGGCGCTCAGACTGTGACGCCGTTTAATGGCTCCGGTGATTGGATCTGCACGAAACCGAATCACTGGATCTTTGCGGGCACGGGAATGAAGAAGGATGAACGGATACCGGGGCTTGTCGGTTGGGAGTTTCACGGCGATCCAGCCGAGATCCCTGGTCTGGAAGTGGTCGCAGCGGGTAAGACCTTGACCGGCGGTGAAGCGGAATCGCATTACGAAGCTACGATCTACCCAGGTCCGAAAGGAAATACGGTGTTCAACGCCTCGACGATCTTCTGGGCGCAAGGACTGAGCAGTCCACCCGGTCACTGGCTGCCCTATGTGCATAACGGTAGGCCCCACGGGCCAGATAAGCGAGTGCAACAAATGACGCGGAACTTACTCGCGAAGTGGTGCCAGGTATAGGATTTCGTCTGGTCGCCGGACGCGGACGGTTGTGAGGTCTGAGTAACACGAGGGTCTGCAATGCCCCGCGGTTTTGATGATGAGGATGAGGAAGACGGGGCGGACGACTTCGATGATGACGGTTACGACCCAGATGATCCGGAGACGTATCCACACGGGTTGTATGCCGATGATGGTCTAGCCACGATTCCGTGTCCTCATTGTGGGGTGGACGTTCTGGAAGATAGCGAACAGTGTCCGAGTTGCCGGATGTACCTGTCGAAGGAAGATGCGCCAGGAAAAACGCGGACTGGGACATGGCTGATGTTGGCCATCCTCGCTTTACTGGCTGTTCTCATGTCGATTTTCTGATGCGGATGAACCTGTTCGCCACGTCCTTCGCGGTTGATGAAGGCCGCAAGTTACCGACCCACTTTTCACATTTGGTCCACTGAACATTACCGAAGAATAATAGTTTGGCATCAGCAAACAAAGCATTCCACTCAGTGTCGGACAGCTCATTCGACTACAATGACAAGTTGAACATAACAGTCGAAAAGGAATGGTGAGCATCATGTTTTGGAACCAAATCAGAATCAGAACGGTGGCACCGTTCGTTTTGGTGTTTTTTGGGATGGTGTGTGCCGTGTCGATTCGCCCATTAGGAGATGTGATCGCTCAAACTCGAACCGACACGAAAACAGAATCGCCGAAACTGACACCGGTGTTGGTGCAGGATTTCGAGAAAGCTGCTTCGCTGCCCAAAGTGTGGGTTGTCAACATCCCGAACGAAAATGCTTCAGTCCAATTATCGACCGATCACCCGCAAGACGGAAAACAGTGTCTGAAGTTGCATTACCGCTTCCTCGGCATGGGCCAATTCCAATACCTTGGCATACCCAACAAAACCAAAATACAAGCCCCGATCCATAAACTGCGATTCATGCTTTACGGAGACAACTCGAAGTGTTCGTATGGCGTGCAGGTAACCGATGCTCGCTGCGAAACTCATCAGTACAGCAAGAATACCGGCCAGTGTGGGCTCATTGATTTCAAGGGTTGGAAAGAAATCGTCATCGACTTGGACTCTCGACACGAGACGTGGGGCGGTGATAAGAACGGCAAAATCGACTATCCCATCACCGGGATTACGTTCACCATTGGGCAGCCCAAGGATGGCGAGAATTTATTGGCTGCTGAAGGTGATCTGTACTTCGACACCCTGATGGTCGATTCGGAGAAGAGCGTCGATGAGACATTGGGTTGCCAGGTGTCCGTTCTCTCACCGGGCTATTGCTCCGAAGTAAAAGGGAACACCCGTGTTGATCTCACGGCTCCCGGCTTCAAGAGCGTGACCGCGAAATGTTGGAAGCAAGGCCCCGGCTTTGGTTCCGACTCTACGGTTGCCACCGTCACTCTCGACGCAAAAGGCAACGGTTCGTTCGTCTTCTCAGCCGATGATTATCCGCATGGGCCAATCACAGTGCGAATCAGCGGCGACAACGGCTCTGTGAAGGATAATTGCTACCTTCAGTTGTACAACACGGGCGGCGTTTCCTGGAATGAAGGCTTGCCCAACGACCCACCGCCAGCGGCCAAAGAGATGAAGCTGGTCTTTGTCGACGATTTTAAGGGGCCACTCTCCATTTCCAGCACAGACCCGAAAGCCACCTATTATGAGCACAAGCCGCCAAACGGTTGGCAGGATTTCAGCGAGCATACGTTCTCCAATCGCGATTCCGCGAAGAATCCGTTTGCCCAGGTCGATACCTATCTGCGGATTAGAGCCAGCGACAAGACGCGCAGCTCCGGCCTCATTTCGTCGATGAAGAACGATGGCAGCGGCATCAAGGTCTCGGCACCATGCTACTTTGAATGCCGTTTTCTCGGCCCAAACGCCATCGGCACCTGGCCGGGGTTCTGGCTGATGACGGATTACATGACGGGCTACGAGAAGCTGAAGGACAAGACGCCGTGCGATGAATTGGACATCATTGAGGCTTATGGCGGCGAAGGCCCCGGATCGCCCAATGCAGACGACACGTACATGATTACCCCGCACTGCTGGAACCAAGATAAAGCAGGTAAGGACATAGAGACGAAAGCGTTTCAAGCGATGAAGAATCCCATTCGCATGAAGAAAGCCGGCATTCCCTCGACCTGGTTCGAGACATTCCACATCTACGGCTGCAAAGTTACGGAGACAGACACGATTTACTATTGCGACAACATCGAAGTGGGTCGCCATGTAACATTCCCACTCTCGAAGAAACAGCCGCTTTTCTTCATGGCCAACCTGGCCACTGGCGGCGGTTGGCCAGTCGATTTGTCGCGGTATAACGGCCTGGCCGACATGTACATCGACTATGTGCGCGTATACAAGCAAGCCCCTTGAGCCCTGGCACACCGAACCCAAGACCAAGTGCGAGACAGCGCGGGTGCCGCGATCGGCTCATCCGAACGGGTTGATGAATGCCCAGTCGGTTTCGAGAATCGCCTGCCAGCACTGGTTCTTGCCGTGCGAGCCTCCCTCCATCCCCTTCTCCAAATCCACAATCATGCCCACGTGGTCGCCCGCAATCCCTTTGAAATGCGAACTGACGAGGTCACCCTCTATCCGGAAGTTCACGCCCGCATAATTCCGCGCGAACCCCGCGTTCGCCAAGATCGTGGCGATGATGGAACTGCCTGGCAGAAGAGACAGACCAGTCATCTTTGACTCGAGGATGATGGCCTTCATTGCCGGAGCATTGAAGGTCACGAACGGCACGTTGCAATAGACACCGCACACCTGCGCCAGCCCGCCACCGAGAGAGTGCCCGCAGACGCTTACCGGTCGGCGACCTGCGATCGTCTTGGCCAACTTCACCATCTTGATCGCCGAACGAGCCTGCGACGGCATCATCTTTAGAGCGATTTTAATATCCGCGATGATATCTTGGAAGAACTTGCCCTTCTGCTTGGTATTCGTCCCACAGCAGCCGACGACTACGTCGGAGTCGCTCGTCCAGATTCCGCCCTGGTAGCCGTTGCCAAACAGGGTGCCCTTCTCCCAGTGTTGGACAGTCCAGTCATCCACCAGGTTCCCGGGTGGATTCCAGCAGTATTGATTTGGGCCGTTGTAGTACGCCGCCATTGCGATCTTCGCGTAGTCGAGACAGTTCGCCATGATTACCTCGGTTGAATATGTGTTGTCGTTCACACCAGGGGTTGGAAGATCCACCTTGCCGACTTATATCGTTACGTTCCACGAGTCAGGGTTCTTTCCTGCGAGGGAAGCGATATTCAAAGACAAGCGGTTCAACGTGAAGAAAAGCGAGTAACCGGCCCAGCCCGGCAAGTTCACTACCCGCTTCGGCAACCGCAACTGCTCAATAGTAGAACAAGCCGCCCTAGTGGTTCATCTGTCATATGAATTATTTGACACTTCTCACCGGAGGCAGCAGGTAGCCGACATTTTGGCCCCGGTTTGCACGCAGTGAGCAGTGTCAACATGTACTCGGCACGGTCAGGAATGTGGCATCGAATAGGCATTCGCCTTCACCTCCCCTGTCTCCTCGGGTGAGGGCAAACGTCTCATTCCCGACCACGCGAAGTAGAAAACCGATTTTGAACCATGCCCCAATTCCAATATGCTGCACGAAAAGCCCAGTGGTTTCACTCGTGCAGGACACCAGGGACATGCCATCCATCACCGTAAACGCCGAACCCAAACTACTTCCCGACCCACTCACCGTTGAGGACTTGCTCCGATTACTCGGCAAGGATCCCAAGAAACTCGCCGTCGAGGTGAATCGCGCCGTTGTACCACGAACGGACCATCCCAGCCGCCGACTCGAGAATGGAGATACCGTTGAAATCGTCACCCTCGTTGGCGGCGGCTCAGGCATTCCTTCTGATTCTTGCCTGAAGGTCGGCGGGTTCACGTTCCAGAGTCGGCTATTTACCGGCACCGGGAAGTACACCAGCTACGAACTGATGCAACAGTGCATGGATGCGAGTGGCTGCGAGGTGACCACGGTGGCCGTTCGCCGCGAACGGTTAATCGATAAAGAAGGCAAGAGCCTCCTCGATTTCCTGAATCTCAAGAAACTGACCATCTTGCCCAACACAGCCGGGTGTTTTTCGGCAGAGGATGCCATCCGCCATGCCCGGCTTGCCCGCGAATTGCTCACCAACCTGGAAAATCCCGGTGCAAACTGGGTCAAACTCGAATGTTTGGCGGACAAGAAGACGCTTCTCCCGGACCCGGTGGACACCCTTAAAGCAACGGAACAATTGGTGAAGGAGGGGTTCACGGTCCTTGTGTACACGAGCGATGATCCCGTGCTGGCCAAGCGGCTCAAAGCGGCAGGTGCGGCAAGCGTGATGCCGGCCGGCAGTCCCATTGGGAGCGGTCAAGGAATTTTAAACCCGAACAATATCCGGATCTGTCTGGAATACCTGAAGGAAGGAGATCCGAACTACCCGGTAATCGTGGATGCCGGGGTGGGCACGGCAAGCGATGTTTCCACTGCGATGGAACTGGGATGCGATGGAGTGTTATTGAACACGGCCATCGCGGGAGCGACCGATCCCCTGCGCATGGCCTGGGCCATGCGCTATGCCTGCGATGCCGGTCGCCTGGCCTACCTTGCAGGCCGCATACCCAAGAAACTTTACGCCAACGCCAGCAGTCCAACCGAGGGCATGATTCAGAGGAGCTGAGGGAGTTCGAGAGGCAAGAGGGGCAAGATAGAGTGGAAAGTGGAGCGTGGAACATGTTCCCTGTCTTCAACTCTCCACTCTCCACTCTCAACTTTCCACTCTTCTTGCCCCTTGTCTGTGCTTTCTTGAAGTTTTCCCGCGACTGATCGAAATTGTGGTGATAGGATGCCGCGAGAAGCGGCGTACTATCAGCATCCAGTGACCGGGTCGCAAGAACGAACCGGGCGAATCCGAAACCGGGCGACAAGCCCAAACATCTCTTCCAGGAGTTAAGTCATGCCGATTTACATGAACTACAACAGTCTCGCGATCAAGGGCGACGTGACGGAGTCCACCCATGTTGGTTGGATCGAAGTGAACAGTTTTCAGTGGGGCGTGGGTCGAGGAATCAGTAGCCCGACCGGCGGCAGCGCCGACCGTGAGTCAAGTGCTCCAAGTGTCAGCGAAATCGTCGTCACCAAACCCGAGGATGTCTCCTCAATTCTCCTGCTCACTGAGAGTCTCCAGGGTGAAGGGCAAACGGTAATCATCGACTTCTGCAAGACAGACAAGGGGCAACTCGAAGTGTATCTGAAATTCACCCTCACGAATACCATGATCAGCGGGTATTCCATCAGCAGCGGCGGGGATCGACCAAATGAATCCATCAGCCTGAACTTCACCAAAGTTTTGGTCACCGGTACTCAGATGGACGCGACCGGTTCTGGACAAAGCCCATCGTCCGTGACTTACGACATCGGCCAGGCCAAGGTAGTCTGATTCTCGTCGTGGTTGGCGGGAGCCGTCCGATGCTGGGCAGGCTCCCTCCGCCGAGAACAACCGCGCGAACCTCGGTGGCTGGCCGATCGAGAAGAACCACTCGTCTCAGCAACCCATTCCGATGCCCTCGATTGGCTGCCGTTCATGCCGTTTTGTCGCGATTGCAGTTTGTGCAACTGCCCCATCTCCTCCGATCGGGAATTCATGCACTTAGCTCAGCAATTTGACAACGATTTCCCGTGACACCAGACAGGACTGTCGCATGCCAATCGGAGCCTGACTCTGTGTCAACGTCATCCCAAACAGTTCGCACCGCTGTAAAGGAATTCCCTTCGCGGCACACACACTACTAACACATGCCCAGCACCCAGAACCGCCGAATATTCACGCTCACCACTCCACTTGGTGCGGATGCGTTCCTGATGACCGGATTCCAGGGTCGGGAGGAACTCTCCCGGCCTTTCTCGTTCACCCTCGATCTGGTATCCGAGAATACGACCGTTGCCGCCAGCGATCTGGTTGGGCAGGCAGTCGGCTGGACGGTCAACTATCCAGAGGACAGTCCGCGCTACTTCCACGGATACGTGAAGAAGCTGGTCACTGGCTCCAAGATGAGCCGATCGCTCCGGAGTTACCGCATCGAGGTTGTTCCCTGGCTTTGGTTCCTGACCCGGGCCACCAACTGCCAGATATTCCAGAACAAAGCTGTCCCGGACATCATCACGGCCATATTTGGGCAGTTTGGTTTTTCCGCTTACCAATCGAATCTCCAGGGCTCGTACCCCGTCCGCGAGTACTGCGTTCAATACCGGGAGACGGCGTTCAACTTCATTTCCCGACTGATGGAAGAGTACGGGATCTTCTACACCTTCACATTCGCCGCGGGAAGCCATACCCTCGTTATGGCCGATGCTGCGTCTGCGTATGCCGCGTGTACCCAGGCAACAGCCGAATACCGGCCCGAGTCGGACGCGGCTGGGGCGATTTACCGCTGGGACCGGGCCTTCGAATTTCGCTCGGGTAAGGCGACCCACACTGACTACAACTTCACCACCCCAGCCACCAACTTGCTTCAGACCAGTCCAACAACTGTCTCGCTCACCGGTATTTCCTCTTACGAGTTATTCGATTACCCGGGGCGATACGCGGTCGGCCCTGATGGGCAAGCGCTCGCGAAGGTCCGGATCGAAGAAATGGAAGCCGGCTACGACACCGCGGCCGGCGAGAGTCGGTGTTCCTCATTCCTCCCTGGCGGAACATTCTCACTCAGCCTCCATCCGGCAGACAACGGATCCTACGTTCTCTTTGCGGTCGACCACCGCGGAACAGAAGAATGGGTGGCCGGGACCAAGAGCGGAACTGCCGACTATCGGAATTCCTTTGTCTGCGCACCTGCCGCAACCCCGTTCCGCCCAGCCCGCACAACTCCCCGACCACTCGTCTATGGGCCGCAGCCCGCGGTCGTGGTCGGTCCCAGCGGTGAAGAAATCTACACCGACCAGTATGGCCGGATCAAAGTCCAGTTCTTCTGGGACCGAGTCGGTCAGTTGGATCAAAACAGTTCGTGTTGGATGAGGGTGGCCGAGTTGTGGGCCGGGCAAAACTGGGGGATGATCTTTACACCCCGGATTGGTCAGGAAGTGATCGTCGAGTTTCTCGAAGGCGACCCGGATCAACCGCTGGTCACCGGTCGGGTGTATAACGCCAACCAGATGCCTCCTTATGCCCTGACCGCGAACATGACCCAGAGCGGCATCAGAACGCGCTCTACAAAGGGCGGAGGAACCGACGACTTCAACGAACTCACATTCGAGGATAAAAAGGGGAACGAACAGGTCTATTTTCATGCTCAGAAAGATTTCGTCCGGGTGGTCGAGAACGATGACACCCTCACCGTCGGCAACGATCAGTCGATCACGATCCAGAATAACCGTACTCTGGAGGTGAGTAAGGGATACGAGAAAATCACCATCGACAAGGGCGACCGGGATCGAACCGTGAGCCAGGGGAACGACTCGCTCACCATTTCTCAGGGCAAGCGAACAATTCAGGTGCAATCCGACCACTCGCTGACCGTTCAACAGGGTAACCGATCGGTCACCGTGAGCCAGGGAAACGACTCGCACACTGTCTCCGCGGGCAATCGTTCGGTGACGATTTCTCAGGGGAACGATGGGCTCACGGTGTCCCAGGGAAATATGACGATCGATGTCACAGGTGGGAATGCCACGATCCAGGCCGGCAATTCGATCACCTTGAAGGTTGGATCGAACAGCATCGTGATCAACACCAGTGGAATCACCATTCAAGCATCGAAACTGAGCATCACGGTGGGTGGCAGCACTGTGAGTCTCGATTCTTCCTCGATCGCGATGAAATCGACACAAGTGACAGTGGAAGGAACCACTCTCGCTCTCACCGGAGATAGCCAGGCCAAGCTCTCCGGCGCGGTTGTTCAGGTTGCCGGAAGCGGGATGACCAAGATCGCCGGTGGGGTTGTGATGATTAACTGAGTCAGGAGACAGGAGACAGGAGACAGGAATCCAGGAAGACACAAAACACAAGCCAGAACCTTTTAATCCAGGAAGACACTCCTGTCTCCTGTCTCCTGTCTCCTGTCTCCTGTCTCCTGTCTCCTGTCTCCTGTATCCTGTCTCCTGTCTCCTGTCCCCCTGTCCCCTGTCCCCTGTCCCCTGTCCCCTGTCCCCTGTCTCCTCCGACTGGAATCCCACGATGCCTTCGCGTCCCGTTGCTCTGGTTACCGGTGCAAGCGCTGGGATTGGCAAGGAACTGGCCCGGGTGTTGTCTGTCGATCACGACCTCATCCTGTCTGCGCGCCGGGAACCCGAACTCCGCGCACTCGCGACGGAACTCTCACACGCATCGTGCCGCATCATTCCCATCGATCTCGCGAACCCCATTGGGCCGCGATCGCTATTCGAGGCTGTTGCTGCGACGGGGTTGACGGTCGATGTCCTGGTCAACAACGCTGGATTTGGCGATCTGGGTCCATTTGCCAATGCCGATCTCGGGAAAATGCTCCGAATGATCCAGGTGAACGCAACCGCTCTCACCGAACTGACCGGCTTGTTTCTGCCCGGTATGATCGCGCGCCAACGCGGTGGTATTCTGAATGTCGGTTCCGTGGCCGGTTTTCAACCGGGACCGCTCATGGCCGTTTACTACGCAACCAAGGCATATGTGAACTCATTCTCGGAGGCATTGTCGAACGAGGTGGCAGGAACCGGAGTGACGGTGACGTGCTTGTGCCCGGGACCGACTCGCAGCGAGTTCGCAACAGTGGCCGGGATGGAGCAAACCGAGGTCTTCACGGTTGGATCGGTGGCAGATGCCCATTCGATTGCCGTGGCCGGAGTGCGAGCCCTGCGGCGAAGGAAACGGCTCATCGTCACCGGGTTTCGGAATCGCGTGCTGCTCTTCGCGGAACGATTTCTGCCACGTGGGTTGGTGATCCGGGCAGTCCAGTGGATGCAATCTCGTCGACGAAAGTGAGGCACCTTGTGGAGTTTGCTTGTCTGAGATACAAGAAACCTGGACTTCCTTAACGGATTGGGAGCGCAAACGGAGACTACTTCAAAGCCAACACCAAACTTATGGAGTACCATTATTCGGGAAAACAATCCGGTTGGGCCGCCTCGGGTGAGGCAAGAAATCGCACTGAGAATTGAATGCCTGCTTCCAGTTGTGTTCAGTTGGGAAAGTTAAAAGCAGCCCATACTCGGCAAGGTCATAACGAGGTGTTAGGACAAGTGCTACTTCTGGGTGGCCAGTGCGTCGAGGACTCGGCATCTGCCACTCAAATGATTCGTTCCTGACCGCACGTGTACAAGTTCCATCCTGCTTCCTCCTTTAAATAAAGAGAGATTCTCCAATGTCAGCTCTCAGCTCTGCCAAGTCGTATACATCGACCTCCGGCAACACAAGCGTCCCCGTATCATCGAGCTCATCAACGTCCGGCTTGTCCTCGTCCAGTTCGTCTTCGTACGAGTTGGCGATCAACAGCAAGTTGGGCAAGAAAATCACTGTATTGGTGAACGGCAAGCCACTGCTCGATTCCACAACCGCACAACCGGGCGACGTTTTTTTTCACTGCGAAGATGATTCGGTCGGCCACACAAACATGATCTGCCAGGATACGACCAAGAAGGTGGACTCGGTTGATGGTGCTGGCGTCCGCACGATGCCGTTGACCAAAGACAGGCATGCCTGTATCGTTTTTCGCTTCCATGATGCGACAATTGCCCGGAACGCCGCCTTGTTGGCGACAAGCTGGGCCGACGAAGTCAACTATTCGGGCGGCCCCAGTGCGGGGATTGGCATCACAGGGCGCGTGATTGGTGCCGTGATGGGGAGCAGCAGTTTCGGCCTCGGTGCCAAGGCCCGCCTGCTCAAATATCGAAGCCGAGCCGGACAGCAACCGAAGAACGTAATCTGCTCTGAGATGTGTATTCTGGCTTACCAACTCTGCATGGTCGAAACCGACGCCGCGTTCATCAAGCTGGATGCCAAGCACTCCCTTCCGTCCACGTTGTTCAAATACTTCTTAAACCAGGGCAAGTCTTATTGGCAAGTCGCGGCATACAAGTGAACTTTCGCCTTCGAAGTGAGATCAGTGGCCCGTTGCCCTGGTCTCACTTTGGGGGGCATCTGTGATGCCTCTGCGTATCCGACGCACTGTGTTGTGAGTAGGAAAGAGATGTCGCGCTTTTGGCGAGAACTGATGAGTTGGAATAATCGGCGTTTCGCACCTGGTCAGAATAATACTCAATCAACAATTAACTACCGGCCCTGCGTTGATGGGGTGCGAACGCAGCAATACAGGCTTCTCACACTTCCACCAGTGCCGCAACGGGGACGATAACGGCATCGAGTGCGGCTTCGACTCGGCGGCGAACCTCAGCGTCCCGGTCGGTCGCCGCGTTGCGGAGGGCACCCGCGACGGCATCATCATCTGGTGCAATGTGGCTGAGGAGCGTGGCCGCGCGGGCG
>DASZJS010000258.1:0-3779 GCA_035947935.1 Gemmata sp.
CGATCGGTGTACCATGCGCCTCGCGGCAAGCTGGACCGGTGGCTACCTGAACCACACCGATCAACGCTTCGGCTTGCTCAACACCCCAACTCCGAAGGGCGAGATGCTGTTTGCCACATCTCCGGGCCCGGGCTGGGCCAATTCGGATGGCCATGGCGATACCAAAGTGACCCGCTTCACCAGCCCACTTCCTGAATCGTGGGTGAAGTACCATGGGCTCTACATTTGCGGCAACCGAACCGTCTTAAAATACACAGTTGGGAAAACGGAAATCCTCGACTCTCCGACACTGGAAACCATCGGTGGCATTCCCTGTCTCGTGAGAACCATCCGAGTTCCACCGACAGACAAACTAGAAACTGTTTCGATTGGGCGATTGCCCGGACAACCCAGCGAAGTGCGAAGTCGCGATGTCCAGATGATCGATCGCGACCGATCCGATAAGGGGTTCATGATCTTTGCGGTGAAGGGGGATCGCCGCGAAGCCAATCTACACCACGATGGTGGAGGTGAACTTCGTCTCACATTTTCGCCGAGCAAGACTACACGTGTCATCCGTGTGATCGTCGCAAACAACGCCGACATCAACTACCCAAACTTTCAAAAAGCACTTGAGGCATTACCTGAAACAGACGATCCCCTCACGCTCACGAAGGGTGGAACGAAACGCTGGGGCGAACCGATCATTACCAAACTCGTTCGCGGCGAAGAGTCTGGTTCGTTCGCAGTAGACACCCTTACCATCCCCTACAAGAATGCGTTCGGTTCGCTCTTTTTCTGCACCGGTCTCGATTTCCTGCCCGATGGCCGGATTGCGCTGTGTACCTGTCATGGCGACGTGTGGCTGGTGAAGGTCGATGAAAAGGCCGGAAACTGTTCCTGGCAGAGATTCGCGACTGGGCTTTATCAGCCACTTGGGCTCAAGGTGGTGGATGGCAAGGTGGTCGTACTCGAACGCGGCCAACTCACCCGGTTGCACGATCTGAACGACGATGGTGAAGCGGACTTCTACGAATGTGTGAACGACGACTGGCACACGGGTGGCGGCGAACACTCTTACGACACCTGTCTTGAAACCGATCCGCAGGGGAATTTCTATTTCTTCAAGACTGGCGACACGGACACCCCGACGGGCGGATGTCTCATCCGCGTCACCAAGGACGGCAGTAAGGCCGAGGTATTCGCGACTGGCTTCCGACACCCTATCGGTTTGGGAATGTCTCCGACGGGAATCTTGACTGGCGCGGACCAGGAGGGGAACTGGATGCCAGCCACCCGGATCGATGAGTACAAACGGGATGGATTCTATGGCGATATGAGAGCCCATCACCGCGAGGCGCCACCGAAGATCTACGATCAACCGCTTTGCTGGCTGCCACGGGAAGTAGATAACTCTGCCGGTGGGCAAGTGTGGGTTCCCGAGAAGACCTTCGGCCCACTCGCTGGCCTCCCCTTGCACTTCTCGTATGGCCGATGCAAAGCTTTCGTTCTGTTACGTCAGGAAGCCCGAGATGGGACCATCCAAGGTGGCGCTGTCGATCTCGGTTTGAAGTTCTTATCGGGAGTCTGCCGTGGAAGGTTCCAGGCTGGGCAACAGGAACTTTATGTGTGCGGTTTGAATGGCTGGCAGACAGCGGCTCAGGCCGATGGGTGCCTTCAACGGGTTCGTTTCACGGGCAAGCTCCTGGATATACCCGTGAAGCTCGTTGTTGAAGGAAACACCGTCTGCCTGACGTTCAGCAATCCTCTCGATCCGAAATCAGCCACCAACCCCGAGCATTACCAAGCAGCGTGGTGGAACTACCTCTGGAGAGCTGATTATGGCTCCAAGCGATGGAAAGTTTCTGATCCCAAGGTGGAAGGACAGGATGAGTTCGGCCCACGGACGGTCAAGCTGCTCGATGATCGACAGACGGTCGAGCTATCGTTCGAGAAATTACAGCCCGTGATGCAGATGCAGGTGGGCTATAACCTGGCAACGACGGAAGGGCGGAAGGTCGTCGGATCGGTGTTCTTGACGATTAACACGACGGCGAAGTGAGAGAAAGTGCTTGTCTCGTAAACCGTCAACCCGACAGTGGATCACCAATCAAAAATTAGGTGCTCGAACGATTGATTAATGGGATGATCCCAGGTCGCAAATTCTGTTGAGACAGCATATCGCTGCCAGAGACGGCGGATGTCCTGGGCGAAGTTCGTTCTCGGTTTTTCACACTTTCGCGGAAAGCAATCCAGAGTCCAATGCCGGTTGTCACCAACACAAGCAGAATAACGCCAATCCAGAAATAAACTTGCAAAGGATCCGAAAGTTGTGATTTGGTTCGCTTTACCCGTGAGACCGGGGCAAGTGGTGCAGCGACTGGTTCGGCGAAGGAAGAAAATGGAGATCCATTTTCAACCACGGCGTGCAAGGTGGGGGGCAAGCCAAGTGGTTGAGGTGTGTGATCGGATGGGGCCACTGGCTGTGCCAGTGGGATGGGTTCCTGCTCCGTCAGGTCTGTTGGAATCGGAGAATCGGGAGCGGGAGGGACAGTGCTCCTTCCGGAAGTTGGGAGAGTTTCTCCGATTGAACTGCCCGGCTTTTCCTTTCGGTGATGGATTGCTACCGGGTGCGCCCCATCGGGATAGCGAGCCAAAGGGGCCAGTATCTCGGCAACTTCGACAGCAGACTGTATTCGCTGGTCCGGTCGCTTCGCGAGTAATTTCGCAATGACTTCCGCGACACTCGCCGGTACTGATGGTCGAAGAGCCTGAAGAGGGGTTGGTGCCTCCAGTTGATGTTTGAGCAGTTTCTCGATTGGGGTTCCCGATGGGAAGGGTGGTTGCCCGCTCAACAGAAAGTAGAGGGTGCAGCCGAGGCTGTACAGGTCCGCCCGGCGATCCACGCCGCTGGAGTTCTTGGCCTGTTCGGGAGCCATATAGTCGGGAGTTCCAACGACTGTTCCGGCTCGGGTGAGATCACCGCCGCCGCCACCATCGTCGAACCCGATTGTGCGAACGAGGCCCATATCGAGGATCTTCACGACCACTGGTTCCGTGGCTTGCGGGAGGTGGCGTTCCCCGGCAACGACGATGTTGGAAGGCTTGATGTCCCGGTGAACAAATCCCTGGTCATGGGCATATTGCAGGCCAAGAGCCGCTTGCCGGGCATACTCGCATGCCTCGGCGACTTCAAGTGGGCGATAGTTCCTCATCAGTCGGGAAAGGTCGATTCCATCCACGAACTCCATCGCCAGGTAATACTTCCCATCGATCTCGCCAGCATCGTATACTCCAACGATGTTCGGGTGGTTTAGAGCGCTTGCAGTCTCTACTTCCCGATCGTAGCGTTTTCTCACAATTGGGTTGGCAATGAGACTCGGTCGGACGATTTTCAGCGCAACTTCCCTGTTGAGCCGAACTTGCCTGGCCCTGTACACCTTCCCCATTCCCCCTTCGCCGAGTTTGTCCGAAATCACATAAGGACCGAGGAACAACTCCGCGGACTTCCCGTGGATCACTTTGCGAAGCTGGTAAACGGTGATGCGTTTTTTCTGAACCAGATACCGCAACAGCGTTTGGATATCTCCTTTGAGTGGAGTCAAATCGGCGATCACGACCAGCAACTGTTCCGAATTGAACAGACCGCTGGCGCGAAGAGCCTTGATCAGAGATTCTGCCGAGTCAATCTGCATGCCGGGCGTATCCGAGCCTCCAACCAACGGGGTAAGGCCTGTTGGTGTTAACGATATGGCCGACCATTTCGATTGTAGCCTGAGTTCAGCCCGCTCGCAGTGCGA
>DASZJS010000259.1:0-4578 GCA_035947935.1 Gemmata sp.
CAAGATCCATGGATTTCAAACCGACCCGCCCGAGAAGCATGGCCCAATGCGTCGGTTAATACGAACTAGCAAATTTCCTTGGCCAATTCGAAGGTTACTGTGGACAACTGGGTTATATGCGTCTGGGTTTTTACGTGCCGGGAACTTTGGCACATTCGCCCTCAATTCGATTGCCAAGGCCAGGCGAGTGAGAACGCTCCAGGTCGTTACGCCGATCACGACGATGCTCTTTATGGGTTTGACATCTCGCGAGGGCGACATGGATGTGCAACTTTCTTACGATCACCGCGTTTTTGATGGTGTAACCGCTGTTCGTGCGATAAATGAGCTGGAATGCGTGTTGAACACGGAACTCGTCTCTGAAACGCGCCTCTCGGGGCGTCAACACGAGCAGGCGGATCGGGCTGCAGCATGAGTTTCCCAGCAAATCACCACTAACTCTCTCCCTGTCCTCTGTCGCCTCATGTTGGAATTCAGCAGTCCCGTTTATGCCCGCTCACCGATGAACATCGTCTCCTCACCTCCAATCCGTGCGAGGATGATAACTCGGTGTTCCTCACCTACCAGCTTGAGGCTCTTCATTAGCTTCTCCGTATCAACTGTTGATCCCCGCTTGATCGCGGTCACTCGACCCACGCGCTTCGCCCGAAGGTGATCGCGGAGCCTACCCGCATGAAAAGGAGTTGCACGTTCGATTGTGAAAGTTGTCAGGAATGGTGAACGTGTTGCCTCGTGGCCTGTGAAAAGGGCCACAGTGTGATCGAGGGGTGACACTCCAAGTTCAGTAGCAAGTTGCGATGCAAGACCAGCGCGAACGATCGCTGGGTCTGGATCGAAAACGTATTCCTGCGCGGGTGCAAGAGGGGGCATTGGGATGGGATTGTCCGCGAAGAGCGTTACTCCGGCAGGCAAAAGGGTCGCCCGCCGGCCAGTTGTTCGGAGTGATCCGAACCACACCACGCACTCCTTTAGTTCACCTTCGACAGAGACGAATTCCACCTCTGCCCTCAGTTCTGTGAGATTACTCGATGCCACACCCGGAGCAATTTTTACCGCGAGAGGGAAATCGGCTGAGAACCGTTCTCGAATCGCTGAGAGGGGAGGGGTGTAATCCTCGGGGTCGAGATAACGCCGACCGTTCGCCCGTCGGGTTGGGTCGGCAAACGCCGCTTGCACATCTGGCAGTGGGATGGTCAGTGCATCATCTTCGCGGAGATGAATCCGTTCTTTGAGTCCAAAAGCCGCCGCGTTTGCGCCTGTCATTGCCAGTCGAAGAGAGTCGAGATCAACAGCATGAACAGTCAACCCTGCTCTGGCGAAGGCCAGGGAATCGCTGCCGATGCCACAGCACAAGTCCGCGACAACTCCAAAGGGAACAAACCGCTTGGCGCGATGAGTGGCTGCGTGGTCGCTCGATGCCTGTTCCAAGGCTTCTCGCGTGAAGTACATCTTTGACGCGGATTCAAACTTTGATCGAGCCTTGATACGCAGCAACGCCGCCTCGATGGCTGCCTTGGCAAGTGGGGCAGGGTGCCTCTTCCGGAGTTTCTCAAAGCAAACGAGGAACCTCGCTTCTGTCGGTTCAAGTGCCATCGCATCGGCAAGAGCCTGCTGTCCCGATACGGCCAGCAGTGCTTGGAACGTCGCGAGGTCCATGCTCATCGCTCTTTGCTCTGAACCATCCGTTGCGAATCTCTGTCTCTATAATGCGTCTTTGTAGCAAACCGACACATTCCGATGGGAGAACGCAATGGCCGAGTGGCAGCGGACACACACCTGTGAACAGCTCCGGGAAGAACACATTGGGCAGACAGTTACCCTCAACGGCTGGGTGCTGATAACCCGGAATTTTGGCAATCAGGTGTTTGTCGATCTGCGAGACCGCTACGGCCTGACCCAGGTTGTGTTTGAAGCTGATTCAACGGATTTATTCAAGGAAGCCGACAAACTCGGTCGCGAATGGGTCATTTCCGTGACGGGTCTGGTCCGCAAACGCCTGCCAGGCGCGGAGCGACTGAACATTGCCACCGGCAAGGTCGAAGTCGAAGCCAAGACGTTGCGAATACTCAATTCCAGTCCTCCACTTCCATTCTCCGTAACCGAGTTCCCGGACGAAGAACCCGCCAATGAAGATCTGCGCCTTCAATATCGCTACCTCGACCTTCGGCGGCGATCGATCCAGCGAATACTGGTACTCCGGCACCGGCTTTGTAAAGTCATCCGCGACCATCTGGATGCCCGCGGCTTTCTGGAAGTCGAAACTCCCTTGCTCGGTAAGAGCACGCCGGAAGGTGCCCGGGATTATCTTGTCCCAAGTCGGGTTTTCAACGGCGAATTCTTCGCCCTTCCGCAATCTCCCCAACTCTACAAGCAACTCCTGATGATCTCGGGGTATGACCGCTACTTCCAGATCGCACGGTGTCTCCGCGATGAGGACTTACGTGCGGATCGCCAGCCCGAGTTCACACAACTCGACGTGGAAATGTCGTTCGTCGAGCGCGAGGACGTTCTCGCTCTAATGGAGAACTTAGCCGCGGATATCTTCGACAAATGCCTGGGCGTCAAAATTCCTCAACCGTTCCCACGGTTGAGTTATGCCGAGGTGATGGCGAAGTATGGCTCCGACAAACCTGACCTGCGATATGGTCTGGAGATCGTGGATGTGTCTGACATCGCGCGGGAATCGGACTTTGGCGTGTTCAAAAACGCGATAGAAGCGGGCGGCGTTGTTCGTGCAATCAACGTGAAGACAGCAGCAGAGAAATTCAGCAATACCCAACTGAAGCCAGGTGGAGAACTGACGAAGATTGTCGAGACCTACAAAGCGAAGGGGCTCGCCTGGATGAAAGCCGATGGCGACAAACTCACCGGCTCCATCGAGAAGTTTTTCCCCGAACCGCTGAAGGTCAGGCTCAAAGAGCGCCTCGGAGTTCAGGGTGGCGATCTCCTTCTCTTTGTGGCGGACAAGGAAGCAGTGGTATGCGATGCCCTTGGGGCTCTACGGATTCACCTCGCAACCACTCTCAAACTCTACAAGAACTGGTGGGACGAGAAGGCCGAACACGATGAACGCGAGCAAGGAAAGGAAAAAACCGCTGCTAAGCGGAAGGAGAAATACGCTCCGCAGCCGTTTGAACTCCGACCCGAACATTTCCGTTTTCTCTGGGTTCTTGATTTCCCGATGTTTGGGTGGGACGAGGAAGAAAAACGGTGGGCTGCCATGCACCACCCCTTCACGGCACCGATGGACGAGGATGTGCTGCATCTGGAGTCTGAGCCTGGCAAGGCGCGAGCCAAGGCTTACGACATGGTGTTGAACGGCTATGAGGTTGGTGGTGGGAGCATCCGAATTCACAAGCAAGACACTCAAGCTCTGGTCTTCAAGATGCTCGGAATGGAATTGGAAGACGCCAGGGCGCGATTTGGGTTTTTACTCGATGCACTCCAAAGTGGGGCACCGCCGCACGGGGGGATTGCGCTAGGGCTAGACCGTTGGTGCATGATTCTTGCCGGCACCACGAACATTCGCGACGTGATCGCCTTCCCAAAAAACCAGAGAGCGCGGGATCTGATGACTGGCGCTCCGGCATGTGTTGACCCCCGACAACTCGGGGAGTTGGGGATTAACCTGCGTTAAACGGGCGTGAAGCCGAGCGCCCTTTCTACGGTTTTTTCCCAAATTCCCAGAATCCCGCGCAAGTCATCACCGCGGGTTCATTCCGTTGTCAGAAGAGGGAGCAGGGCAGTTAGCTGTCTCCAGCTCTCTCACTCATAGGCATAACTCTTCCCCAAGAGTTGAGTCCCCCCGGGGCGTTCCCAGGGGGTCTTTTCTTTTCGTTTGGGCATATGTGTTTGTCGTGCCTCTGAGTTGATGGTAGCCCTTTAATCGCCTTGAAAAACAGCGAATTCCAGCGAGTCGCTCTTTGTTTGTTCGAGTGTGCCAGACAAAGATCGGTGGATCTTATCGGCAGCAAGGCACCGATCGTCGCAGGTGCTCATGCACCGTTCGGATCGTTATTTCGCTCACAAGGGGAGAGTTGGTTGTGAAAGCTCAGGTCGCAGCTATTGCCGTATGAAGGAACAGTCACTTTTCTGGCCACATCCCTTAGAAAAATTTGCTGGCATGAATTCACTCGCTCATCCGTGCGAACTGGGTACCATATTAGGTGAGGGGACATTCCCCCTCAATGACCCCATTGTTCAAGGACTCACGACCGTGGCCAAGAATCTCTACGTCGGCAACATGGCTTTTACGACGACCGAAGCGACCTTGCGAGAAGTGTTCTCCCAGTATGGAACTGTGACGAAGGTACAACTCATCATGGACCGAGAAACGGGAAGACCTCGCGGCTTCGCGTTTGTCGAGATGAGTGACGGTGGAGACCAAGCCATCGCTGCCTTGAATGGGGCACAACTCGATGGCCGCGCATTGACCGTCAACGAAGCCAAGCCCCGGGAAGACCGACCCCGCGGTGGCGGCGGCGGTGGATACGGCGGCGGTGGTGGAGGCGGTGGATATGGTGGTGGAGGTGGTGGCCGTGGTGGATATGGCGGCGGTGGTGGTGGCGGTCGCCGATA
>DASZJS010000260.1:0-1893 GCA_035947935.1 Gemmata sp.
AGCAACTCGATCGCATGCCAGTACGGGGTTGAAATGATTGCCTTGCCGGCACCCAATGCATAAGCAAGCGTCCCGGAAACTACCTGGGCTTCATGACGATAAGGAGTGATGTAAATGTCGGCGGCGCCAATGAACTCAACCATCTCCTCCGGGCTGACGAAGCGGTTGTGGAAGATTACGTTTGCCTCAACTCCTACTTCCTTCGCCAGCGCTTGCAAGTGAGCTCTATACTTGTCGCCCTCGCGGCGGAGGACGTGAGGGTGGGTCGCGCCCGCTACGATGTACATAACATTCTTGTGTTTGGACAAAATCTGCGGCAGCGCTTGAATGACGTTTTCGATTCCCTTGTTGGGCGAGAGCAGACCGAATGTAAGCAGTACGGCCTTTCCTTCCACACCGAAGCGATCCTTGTAGAAGTTGGGATCGAGGAATGGCAGGTCGGGAACGCCGTGAGGAACCATGTCGATCTGGCTGCCGGGCACCTTGAAGATTTCTTGCAGGAACTGGGACGAGAGCTGGCTCATCACGATGAGGCGATCCGACAGCTCCGCAATCTCTTCCATGACCATAAGCTGGTCAGGATTGGGCTCGCGGAGAACGGTGTGGAGCGTGGTCACCACTGGCATCTTCAGTCCGCGCAACAGGTGCAAGATGTGGCTGCCAGCGGACCCGCCGAAAATTCCATACTCGTGCTGCAGGCAGACCATGTCGATATTGTTGAAGTTCAAGAACTCAGCAGCATCCTGATACGATCTCAAATCGTCCTGGGCGAGCGACCATCTCACCCGTGCAGGATAGTCATATCCTTCTTCTGTATCGTTTACGGGCAGGGCCAGTAATCGAGCGGTCCCAAACTCGGCGGAAATGGCTGCGCACAGGTCGGTGGTGAAAGTAGCAATTCCGCACTGTCGGGGCAGGTAATTTCCGATCACTGCGATCCGGCTGGGTAGCGATGGCTTCGATTGCGATCGCGGTCGAGTCGCTGAGACTTCCTCCCGCACCACAGGGCGCAGGCCGACGACTTCTAGCTTCCCTCTGGGGAGCACTGTGTTTGGTAGCGACATTAGCTCCTACGTTTGCCGAAAACGGCTGCTGAGACAAGGTCAGAGTTCCGATAAGCCGGTGCGCCTCATCCGACTTGGTCGGAGGATATCGGTTACCGGCGCGGGGTTTGGTTCATCAGTCGAGTTTGCCTCTTCTAGTATTCAACAGAAGTGGAATTGCAAACTGGTCAAAATTGACCACTTATGCCTCGAGTGGGGGGGATGCGGGCACTTTCGCGATCCGCAATGACTATCGGTTCAAAAATTGATTACCGCCGTAACCGCGCTGGTATTGTGACGAACACTCTCTATCGGGGAGGAAACCCTAAACTAGAGGCGGGTGTGTTCTGGCAGACGAATCTGCGATCCAAATGGAAACTCGCTGGGGTAGGCGTTTCGGACGATACGAGGTCATAGCCGAGGTTGGCCGTGGAGCCATGGGTGTGGTGTACAAGGCTCGTGATCCAAAAATCGACCGGTTTGTCGCTGTCAAAACCATCTCGCTCTCCGGCCAGAATCCAGAGGAGGAGCGCGAATATCGCGAGCGGTTCTTTCACGAGGCTCAGGCAGCCGGTCGTTTGTTACATCCCGGCATTGTTACTATTTTCGATACCGGCGAGGACCCAGAAAGCCACATTGCCTTCATTGTTATGGAGTTCATTGCGGGCCAATCGCTGGACCAACTCCTTTCAGAAAAGACCAAGAAGCTACCGATCGAGACAGCTCTTCGCTTGTCGGAGGAACTGGCAGAGGCACTGGATCACGCTCACGGCCAAGGCGTAGTCCATCGTGACATGAAACCCGCCAACATCCTGGTGACGACCGATGGGCATGCCAAGATCGCAGATTT
>DASZJS010000261.1:0-5518 GCA_035947935.1 Gemmata sp.
GAAGTTCCAAACTTCCTCCCCGGTCTTCGCATTGATAGCGTAAATCTTCTTGTCACGGCTTCCAGAGACGACCAGTCCGTCGGCCACGGCAGCCGAGGAATAGAACGGCATTTGGCGTTTTGGTGCCTCGAAAGCCCAAACCTTTTTCATTGTCTTCCAGTCGGCCGCAACCACCTGGTTCGACACCATCGAGAGGTAGACCCGGTCGCCAACCACGGCAGCAGTTGCTATTGCCTGCCCGCCCAGGTCAATCGTTCCGAGTTCTTTCCCATTCGTTGCATCGATCACATGCAGGATGCCATCGCTACAGCCCGTTGCGAACGTCCGATCCCCAACGACCGCTGCCGCGGCGTTGATCGGCCCATCTACCTTGGTGTCCCACACTTTCTTGCCGTTCGGGTCGAGACAATAGAGAGTTGAATCGTGGGAACCGAAAATGATGTTGTTCCCGTGGAAGTTAGCCGATGCCTGGATTTCACCTTCCGCCTCGAATGTCCAGATCACCTTACCATCGGCAGTGTTGACGCAGTAAAACTTGCCATCGAGGTCGCCGAGGTAAATGCGGTCCCCTTTCACACTTGGGGATGATTTTGCTGGCCCCAGCTTGACCTTCCACTTCTGCTTCCCGGTAGCGAGTTCAATTGCGTACAGATGTTTGTCGAGTGACGCAACGAACACCACCCCACCAACGACCATCGGGGCTCCTTCAATCGTATCTCCGGTCTTGAAGGTCCACCGTTCTTCGAGTTGGTCCGGCAGCTTGGCCGTACCAACGCCAGTCATCAGGGCATCGCCCCGAAATACCGGCCAGTCGGCGAACAAAGCTGGAGAAATCAACACAATCGCCGTCAACGCGGCGAGTGCTAACCGAGACATGCGGAAACTCCGGGTACGGGTCACCAAGCAGCCTGGTAAAGTTTCAGTATTTCCGTTTCGGTGACTGGGCGTGGGTTAAACCGGGCGGTCCATTGCTGATTAGCTTCCTCGGCCAGCAAATGGAGGATAGTGTCGCTCACCCCACACTCTTTCAGAGAGTTGGGAAGTCCCGCCGCTGCGGTCAACGCCGCGATGCGATCCGCCAGCACCTCGGCTGCCGGTTGACCATTCGTTTGCCTACGTTCCTCCACCAACTCAGCATAGTGATGACCCACTGCCGGAGCATTGAACCGGATGACGTGTGGCAACATCACGCCAATAGCGATTCCGTGGGTGACTCCATAGTGAGCGGTGAGAGGGTTGGCACAACTGTGGCACACCCCGAGCATGGCGTTCTCAATTGCCATTCCGGCAAGGTGTGCCCCAACCTGCATTGCAGAGCGAGCAGCAAGATCGCTGGGCGAACGAAGAACCGTCTCGAAATTCTCCTCAAGATAGCGAAACGATGCGAGCGAACACATTGTCGAAAACGGGTTACGTTTCGTGCAGACGAATGACTCGATCGCGTGAGCAATCGCATCGATCCCGGTCATGGCAGTAACGGACTTCGGCTGCGAGATCGTCACTTCTGGGTCGAGAATGGCAACCCGAAACGCTGCCTTTTTATCGCCGCAGGCGAGTTTCAGGTGGGTTTTCTCATCAGTAATGAGAGCGTAACTCTGGGCCTCGCTGCCGGTTCCGGCCGTGGTTGGGACACCCACCGAGGGCAGCATCGGATGGGTGGCCTTCCCCTGACCCTTGTAGTCCGTCATCCGGCCGCCGTTGGTGAAGATGAAGTTGATCCCCTTGGCACAGTCCATCGAACTGCCGCCACCAACGGCCACGATGCAATCCACACCGTGCGTTTTGGCAAACACCACTCCGGCATCCACCTCACGCTCGGTCGGGTTCTCCTTGACCCCATCAAAGGTGTAAACTTCCAGCCCGACATCGAGCATGGCCTTGGTTGCTCGCTGGGGATGTCCGGCATGTTCGAGGCCAGGGTCGGTCACCAGGAGAACCCGAGTTCCACCGACGGACCGAACTGCTTCGCCCAGCCGACCCAAAGCCCCCGGCTCGGAAATGACCCGACCGAGTGGCTGGAAATCAAACGGTTGCAGCGGGTCGTGAGGCACGTTGGAGTGCCCACTGCTTGCGGAGTTGTGTAAAGAAGTTCCCTTCATGCGGCTGGTCCCAGATCAACCGATTTGTTGGCAACGGCCCCGACGTTCAGCCGCTCGATATTGGAATAGGCCATACACGCAGTGATGAACGCCGGATCGTCTGTCAGGGTGGTCGCTGCCAGGGTTATCCAATCCATTTCAGCACGTCCCGTTAAGGACATTCTATCGCGCTGGCATAGGGGAACAAAAACTCTCAGAATCATGGGGGAGAGGAGTTCTCATTTCTTCCGCTTCTTGGCATGCTTCTTCAGAAATTCGTTCACCCACTCGGTATCGAGCGAACCGAGGGGTGGCGTAGGTGGTTGGGAGTAATCGATCCGCATTGCGTAGCGGTTGGTATCGTAGATTTCAGTAACGCAACTCTGAAGATCGAGTTGTGTATCGCCGTGTTCCGGTTTGAGCGGAACAGGAATCGTAGGAATGGGATCGCGGATGGTGAACGGCCACACCTCGGCATGGGGATAGTTGCGACCGCGACAAACGAAGAGGTAGTAGTCCGAAATCTGGGGAGATGGTTTGCCAAACGGCATGTGAGCGCCATCCCGCAGAAGATCAATTTCGACAAGGTTCGTTCCTGTGCCAAGGTACTCATCCCGCTTGTCCAGGTACTTCTCTCTGTCCTCGCCTCTCTCCTTGTTCGATGGGCTCAGTACCTCGATCACTGTTACGACTCTTACATGATCCGGGCCAACGATTTTGACGAAACGGTGCTTGCGCTTTTTCGCCTTCGGGAGGGTCACTTGAACAGGTGGCGGCATGGTCGCGATTCCACCTTTGCCAGATGCAATCGTCGGGGGCGTCCCGTTCTTGTCGGTTACGAACGTGTCAGGTTTCCCTAGGATTTGCCGCTCCTCGGATTGCTCTGTCTCAAGCCAGATGTACTCATCGATCTCCGCGAAGTAGCCTTCGGGAAGTTGGCCGTTCAGCTTTTGGCTAATCGCATTGTAAAGGCGAGTGTGAAACCCTCCCCAGAAAACGGAGGTTTCCAGGTACGGGTCCATTCCGGGAAACGGCGATGGCATCACAAACCCCTCGAGTTCTCAAGGATTGAGTGGCAAGGGGTAAGGGATGAATCCAAACAGAAGAAGAAATCATCTCTTGGTTTTCTTTCATCCCTCATCCCTAAGCATTCACCGGCCCCTCGAATTGGAATGCCCGGGCGCGGAACAGAAAATCGACGATACTCCCCTCGTGCGGTTGGAGCCAGTTCAGCTTGATCGTCGGCATCGGCCCCAGGTTCAGGCGGTCGATGTGGGTTGCATCGATGAGCGCACGCTGGAACGTCTTGTCTTCAGTGACCGCCGAGCAAACCAGCGTCGGGCCGATCTTGGCGAGCATCTTGTCTTGTGGGCACTTCACCACGGTGCAGAAGGGGAACATGTATTCTTTCTTCGCCATCGCGGCGTCCGGCGAGTCGCAGTGGATGACTGTTGGCCGCAGGTAGTCGCAGCGTTCCTTCTTCACCAGGCGATTGCCGTACTTCGCCGTCATATCGGTAACGCCAGATTCCTTCAGCGCGGCCTCAATGTCGTTGTTAACGCCATCTGCCTGGTTGGGCACGGTGAACGCGGCGATTCCCGAGTTAGGATCCTCCGGTGGCAATGGTTGGATGGGGCCAATCTTGGCGGCGATGGCCTCGGCGATCTTCTCGGTGTGCCGCGATGCCCAGATACCCGAACAGTTGATGCAACCGCGACCGCTGTTGACGTAAACGCTGTCGGCCATGATGTCCACGTACTTCTCCCACTGATCGACCTTGTCGTCGCCCAGCAGAATCTTGCTGAAGCCGGGGCCGTGGGCCTGCACGCGCGGGTTGCCCTTGTACTGCTCGACCGTGGCCGTACCGCCGAAAATCAGGCTGCGCGGGCACTCCTTCAACACCGCTGCGCCAATATCGCCGAGACCCGGGTAAATGGACATCGCTTGTTTCGGCACGCCAGCCTGCACGAACGCGTTGAACATCCGGTAAGGCGTCCAAGGTTCCTGTGGTCCGGGCTTCAACACGAGACCAACCTGCATCGGGATAATTGGCAGCCAGAGAGTGTGGACGCCTGGCGAGTTGCTCGGCAGCACCATGCCCAACACGGGCGACTGGCATTGGTAACTAACGGGCACGCCGCGAGCTTCCACGCCAAAACCGCGCGACAGGATGTTCAAGTCCAGACCCCGTGTGAGCGAGTCGAGGATCTTGTCCATGTTGCCGAGGACGAAATTATTCTTCTCCATGTTGAACTTGCACATGTGTTCGGGCAACCCGGTGGTTGCCGATTGCATGCGTGCGAATTGATCGGGAGTCTGCGTGCCATCGCCGAGCGGCAAGTCGGCCTTGGCATACAGTTCGCCCGCCTTCTTCATCATCTTCAACAACTCGGCGATGGGGATTTCTCGCAGCACATCGCGAGCTCTTTGTGCGAACCGCATGTCGCGCTCGACCATCGCGGCGTTCGCACGGCCAACCTCCGCCAGCACCTCGCCAGAAATGAAATGGACGACTTTGTCCGTTTCCAGGCTCTCGTAAGGCTCGCCCCAGCGCCGGACGGGAATATGGATCATGGCAGCTCCAGTAGTGAGTATTCAGTGTTCAGTATACCCCAACGGTCGTCGTGGCTGCGATCTCGTGGAACGGACGCACGCCGCTGACGCCATGCCAGGGGTATTTGGCGCTCGGTGCCTCGCGCTCGCCCTCATCGCGCTCCGCAAAACGCGGGACAAAGAATTCCTTGGTAAGCGTTGTCAACAGGACGCGGCCAGTGCTGCCGACAGGCACTAGCTTGTCGTAGTCCTTGAACTCCACGACCTCGGCGACGGCACGCGGTTGCGGGGCGTAGTAGGCGATCTTGTACTTCGATGCCGCAGTCGGCATCTCTGACGCAGCCAGACCCATGAGCGTATTGCCGTAGGTCGGTGCGATGTAGACCTCCGGCCCCAGGTACTCTTCGATCGCAAAGCGAATCCACTGCGAGGTCATTTCCGTTCCGCCACAGAAAACCCCAGTGATACCCGCTTTGCTGATGCTCGAACCCTCCTGCTCCAATCGCTTGCACAGCGCATCGAGCAGTTTGGGTGTGGTAAACATGCACTTCACGTCGTGCCCGGCTGACAGGATCGTCATGGCCTGATCGATGCAGTGTTCCTGGTAAGCCTTGAGGTGCTCCACCCACCCCTTTTTGATAACTTTGACCACCCAGCGAGGATCGAGATCGATGCAGAAGCAGATGCCGCCGCGATACTGGCACAGGTGTTCGATCGCCAGGCGTAGTCGCCGCGGACCGCTCGGGCCGAGCATCAGCCAGTTACTTCCCCGGGGAAAGAACTTCTCCGGCAGCGTGTCGGAGAACATTTCGTAGTCGATCTTGAAGTCATCAATCACGACCCGGGATTTTGGCACACCCGTCGTGCCACCGGTCTCAAACACGAAG
>DASZJS010000262.1:0-3203 GCA_035947935.1 Gemmata sp.
AGTTTTGTGAGCCGGTCCCATCGTCCTCGCCCCTGGCCGCTGCTTCCGATCTGTCGTTCCACAATGAGCCCGATCGAGTCGTCCCCGTGGACCTGCCAGGTCAATTTTGCAGCGTTTCCCGAGATAGATACATTAAGCGAACTGGGCGCCTCCGGCAGCACGGCCCAGTCGAAGTAGTTTTCGTCGGCAATGGCCATGATGCTGTCCGTAACCGGCAAGGCCTCCAGGGTATCGGTGGTCCCCCGTTTCCATTCGACAGGCTTGATCTCCCCGGATACCACGTCAATGAGCACCGGATGCGTGATGCCCGTGTTACTCAAGGTTATGGTTGCCACAAGCGGTGGAAATGAATTCCCCGGAAGACTGTGCGCTGCTAGCCAATACGCAACCACCGCTTTCCCGTTCAGGTTACGGAACCCGTAACCCATGAAGGGAAAACCTGTATGGCGGCGGAGCGCGGGCAGGTCGGGGCCGGTGATCTCAATCGAGCGGTCGAACTTCGTGTCAGAAAAGAGCGCATTTGTGTTTTGCAGAGCGTAGAAAACGGGCCGGGGTTTCCAGTCGTACTCGTGGTTCGTAAGCCCGTGGACAATGCCGAAATCGTCATATTCATTGCCGTCAGTTCCAGCCGCCAGCAGCCACACGAACGTCTTGACGCCCGCCGCCAGGTTATACACAAAGCCGCGCGGGACGTACTTTGCCTGCACGGATTCATCTGAGCCTGTCCAGGTAGGGATGGAGTTGAACTCATCATCGAAAAAGGCGATGTCCGGCCTCACGCCCCGATAGTGGATTACCAGATCACGCAACTGGCGGGGCGATTCGTTCAGATAGGCGCCGTAGTCCATGGTCTCGGGATTCAGATTCTGACCATATCCCGGATAGGTGTGGTACGCGTACACGTCGATTCCAGGAGCGCACCCGCAAGCATCCAGTGCCTTCTGCGTGAACTCGCGACTCGGATCGGCTTGGCCCCCGTAAATCACTTTGGCTTGCGGATCGGACTGGCGTACGGTTTCGATGAAGGGAGCTAGCAGCTTTCCAAACTGCTCCGGGTTGCCCCCGGGATTCCAGTACCCGATGTCTTGTTCGTTCCATAAGGCCCAGTAGTGAATGCGGTCGTGAAAGTGATTCACCATCCAGGCCACGTATCGGTTGAAGGCGGCAATCTGGTCGGGGGTGGTTGGCGGCCAGAAGACGGAATTCAAGTTGCGGTCATCATTATGGAAGGAGCCGGGCTCTGGCACGCTGGCATCCGGAACCTTGCCGCTCGGAGTCGTATACATCACGTTGCCGTACATCAGCTGCACTTGAACGTCCATGCCGTTGTCCACCAGCGAGTCCACATAGTCTTCCAGTTCTTGTGAGCTCGCATAAACCCCGCGCCTCTGTTCGATCCAATCCCAGCTGGTGCGGTCCGAACTGTTCTCGTATTGCCCGATCCGTATCCACTTGAATCCGGCGTCGAACATACGCGTCCACCACCGCTGGCTCCACGGAAGATACGGGTCACGCGGCAGGTCGGAGTTTATGCCGAACCCATCCTGGATTTGGGACGAGCGCTTGGGCGGAACGTGACCGGGCGCTCGGCGTGAGCCTTGCGCAAGGGATCGCGAAGGCAATGCGCCCAATAAAGCAATCCCACAAAGCAACGAAAGAAGCTGTCGATGACGACCGGGCCAACGCACCAAGCATTTTTTCATTGCGCTCCTCCAGTGAGTCATAACCACCGCGGCCCCTGCTGAAATGGAAGGATATCGGTGCAATCACACACCACAACTTCTACCGTGCTGGCATCTCAACCCACCCTCGAGTCCTTGCGCTCTGAGCCACCAGCTCACACAACGCGACTTCGTAGTGGCCAGTCTCGAACGACGGGAAACAACGCTCCGCCTTTAGATTTCCCGCCGCGAGATATCCGTAGAAATCCTTGAAGAGTTGCACGAAGGTGTCCGGATATCCTTCCGCATGCCCGCCGGGGTAAGCCGCGTATTCACGAGCCCGGGTGCTCATCAGTGACGGATCCTTAATCAGGAGCCGGTTGGCTTCCTTGCGGCTCCCGATCCACAACTCGTTGGGTTGTTCCGCATTCCAGGCCAGCGAGCCCTCCGAACCATCAATCTCAAACCACATTCGGTTCTTTCGCCCTGCACTCACCTGCGATACCGTCAGCACTCCTCGCAATCCCCCCTCAAAATGCAGCAGGACGGAACCGTAGTCGTCGGTTGAAATCTGCACCGCTTCGGTCGGTCTGTCGTCGGATTGCTGGAAGGTCTCAACCGGGCCCTTCGGTCTCCGCCGGACCGGTATGACGGTAGCCAAGTCTGCACACAACTGTTTCAGGCGGCGACCCGTTATCCAGCCGATCAGGTCCAGCCAGTGGGTACCGATGTCCGCTATTGCTCGCATCCTCCCGCCTAACTCGGGCTCGAGACGCCAGTTCCAGTCGTTGGCGTAAAAGAGCCAATCCTGCAAATATGTTCCCAGAACCAGACGCGGTTCACCGATCGTGCCCTGCTGCACCAACTCACGTGCCTCCTGACACAACGGGTAGTAACGCAGGTTGTATGTCACCGCTCCAACTCTTCCTTGCTGCTTTGCCAGCTCCACCAACGCCCCAGTTTCCTGGGTATTCATTGCCAGCGGTTTTTCGCACATTACGTGCTTACCCGATTGCAGCGCCGCTTGTGCTTCAAGAAAGTGAAGGTAGTTGGGTGTGCACACATGCACGACATCCACAGAACTGTCTCCCACCAGTTCCTCGAGCGAGGTATAAGCGCGACTCAGCCCCAGACCGCGACAGGCCGCTTCTGTCCGGGTGACCGAACTGCCCAGCACGCCTTGGATGGGAATGCCGAGCCGCCGCAGCGCCTCGATGTGTGCCTTCCCGACAAAACCCACTCCTACCACTGCCGCCCGCAGGTTCACGCAGAAGTCCTCCCCTCAGTTCAGTATGCCGCTGGTGTTAAGAGAAAAGCATTCCTTCGTCAGACAGTTTGCTCCACCATCGGAACCACAGCCGCGTCAATCCAAGCATCGTTCTCTCCGCCGGGCACGTTGCCGAACAACCACCAGTGCTCAACGTGTTCCACCGCTTCTCCCTGATGGAGCTCGATCATCGGACCCAGCGTCTCCAATTCGAGAAAATCAGAGTTGGTGAATACTTCAAAATTGCATCCGAAATCGGGGTACTCAGCCCCATG
>DASZJS010000263.1:0-7370 GCA_035947935.1 Gemmata sp.
GGTGTCTGCATGCAGTTGCACGTTGTTCCCGGTGGCGAACCAACAGACGTTGAGCGGTCCGTCGTAAACTTGGTTCACTCCGAGTACCCGATCCTTCCAGCGATCAGCAGTCAAGGCCATGTCGAGGACATCGTTCCCAACCGCGCCCGCGAGGTTATCGAGCAGGACTAGACGTTCCCCTTCCATCGCAAGGGACGTGATTTTCTTCCTGAGTTCTTCTTTGTCCGATGTGTACGACATGACTGGGAACCGGCGGCCTGTGAGGATGAGGGCAATCACATCGGCGAGCAATCCTTTACCGACACCGCGCACGTTGCCATCGATCAGCAGCAGCGGTGCCGGTCCGTCAAAAGCGAACCATGCCAGTGGGGTAAGCAACCCGGCGAACCATGCGCTGCGATGTTCGCGTCTCTCGAATGGGAAGTCGCTAAGCACATCGTTAATGATTTCCACAGCCGCGAGTACGTCGTTCCGGGTCGGTTGATCGGGGACCGACAGACGTAGGTTGGGGGGGATTGATACTAACAACTGGGACTGCGTGTCGTATCCGTTCGTGGAATGGATTGTGCCCCCTGGCAACAGGACTGGATGATTGACGACCGCTTCGAGATACCTGATGTTGGGCCAATTTCCGCGAGCGTAAATGGCGTTCACACTCCAGCTAGGTGGGTGTGCAGGCCGCTCTTCGATCACGTCATCGGCTCCACGAACACGTTTGAACCACCGAGCGTGTCGGGTCAATCGCTCGCGTAGGAGTGGAAGCGAGAGGTTGCGGACCACAGGCGAACCCGGGGGGCGACGAACGACAGCCATCGGTTCAGGGTCGGGGTTAGATTTGATGACATGGACCAAAAACCCACCGCGCTGGTATAAATTGCGAGCATCAGCAAGCGAAGCGATCGCTTCCAGATTCACTCGGAACTCATCCGTACCAATGACGATCATAGGGTGGTCGTCATCCCCTATGGGCCGGGCTGGAGGTGCAGCATTGTGAAGCAACTTCTGGAGCGAGTCAGTTCCACGGGTGATGAGAAAATCATCGAGTCCAACCTTTGTACTGCCAGGGCCTTTGGGAAGTCGGATCACTCGCACATCAGCACCGGCTTCGCTCAACAACTCCGCGAGATACCACTCGCTCCATTTAAGTTCGGGCTTGTCGGCAATATCGGAATCAAATGCGATGGTGACCCTTCGACCTGCCCACACCACGGCCGAAAGATCGGGGATGAGTTCCCGCGGTCCAGTGCCTTTTCCGTCCTTGTCCTTTGGTCGCCGCACTTGCCAGGACCAGAAACCACCTAGACCGATACACGGGAGCCCACATTGGTCGGCGCATGCGGCCTTCTTCTCACCCTCGGTGATGATGAGCGGGACGGAGGGATTGGACAGTGCGGCCCTTGTGCCAGGGGGGAAATAAGCGTGGCAGATCGTCCCGATTGGACTTTCGTATTTGACCTTTCTCTTGTTGTTCCCTTTATCCGTTCGTGGCTTGTCGGGCTTTAGTCGAACGAACGGGTGCGCTTTCCCATCACCATTCAAGAACGACAGCGGTACCCCACTCGGACCGTAGTAGGGTATGACCAAACAAGGACCGAATTTGGCCGCACTCCTCACACTCAAATAGTCACCGAGCAAGGCAACAACCGCATGGGAGTTGCTCTCGGAGCGAAACTCACATGCTCGGATTGTGTCGTCAGTTAGCCCGGATGCTCTCAAATCCGCCAGGTGCTGAGGCAGAAGCCTGGGCTTGTCCTCGGCAACCCGATCAGATAGTTTCATGTTGTCCTCTCTGCATGGGGGGATTCAGAACGAAGCACGCCCGGGGGTCGAGCCCCGGGCGTTGCGCATTTCAGACACCCATTTTTTGGAGTTCATCGTCAGCCTTAGCTGCCGCCTTATTCCGGCTCGCAGGAGATCGGGTCTCGGGGGATGTAGTCGTTGGGTCGGCTGCAAGCTTAGCGAAAAACGCATCCAGATCCGCGGGACGGACGAGCCAACGTGACCCGCATCGTGTCGCTGTAAGCTTAATGCGGATGCCATCGCGAGCCGGGCACCCGGCCAGAATCCATCTCGTCACGGTGCTTGGACAAACACGCCGAGCGCCACGGGCACCGGGCAGGCGAGCGCACACCTGAGAAATGGTCAGTAGATCGGGATCGGTGGACATGTGATACCTCGCATCAAGTGAAAGTGGACGCGGGGTATCATGGAGCGAGTTGCGTTACCGATCCACCGGCGATGCACCGGTGATGCACCGACGATCAGAAGAGCTGCCAGCACACACCTCTCCCAGCGCCGTTGAGCCGAAACTTGATGTGGTGGAGGCGGTCGTTTAAGGACTCGACAGTCCTGGCAAGTTTGTTGCCTGGGAGTGGGTCATCAATGGCCTCGGGCCAGCCCTCTTCTTCAAAAGCCGCAAGTATCTTCTCCTGGTCCGGAGCATTCTTCTTGAACCGTTTACATTCCTGTCCCAGATAATACAGGACTCTCGCCGTTGCGTCCCAGTGAGGTTTTTCTCGGGGAGTCGTGTGGTCGGGAGTGGATGGAGAGGAGTCGATCCGATCCAATATTGGTTGAATCAGGTGCCAGTACTCCCGCAGGTAGCGTTCCTGTAGGGTTGGTGTTCCCACAACGGAACTTCTCAATCGCTGGATTTGCTCTCCGGTGGTAACCACCTCAGATGGAGAAAGCTCCGGCTCGCCCACAATTACAAAACGCGGATTGGCCTCTCTGAGCAACACAGCAAGCGGATTCCTGTCAAGTGTCCCCTCAGCACCCAACGCCAACTCTATTACTCTCGCTTGGAGCGCAGCGACTGCAACGTCGGCACGTTCCTTGGTCTCGTACCGTGCCACGGGATATCGAGGAGAGATACAGTGGGGCGGGAATTCTTCTGACTGTAGTTGTCTCCAGCCTGCCACAGTCGCGATGTCGAGAAAGGGCGGGGCTTGTCTCACTTCCCCAAATGATGGGGGGATTAGAACAGAGAAATTTTGTACGTTCGCATCGATCGGCGGTGGCCTCTGATTCCTTCTGCCGAGCAAAATGTCCGTTTCGATACGCTGCTGTTCCCGTTCCTGTCGCCAAGTGACGAACCGAGCCCGGTTAGCGGGTTCCGTCCACCACTCTTGACGGAGAGCTTCGATAGCAGCCCCAACGGCATCGTCTTTCAGGCAGGTAAATCGGTCGTATGGGAATGACGATCTGTAACCAATAAAGAAGCGAACGAAAACGATGTGGCCGGGCATGGCCGCTCTACTCCTCAACGGGCAACGACTGCCCCCCGCCGCGGGGGAGTAGAAAGCCGCGAGCGGGAGGCAGGCCAGCCGGTAGCTACTCCGGCGTCCCATCGAGGCATGATACTGATCGATTGGTACAGAACGAATGTGAGCATACCGATGAACGTGGAGTCTTCTGGAACAAGGACACCAGATAAACTGACCACGGATTGCTCGTACCCTCCGCGTTTCAACTCTGCTCTTCATCGATCCCTTGTGGAGGCCCGTACTTTATGTACACTGCGGCCTCCTCTTGGGTGAGGGAGAGTGGTCCTTTGCGTCGGGCTTTAGCGACAATTTCTCGCCACAGTGGCAACTCCGAAGTGGTGAGGCCGATTGGGTCTATTCTGCACTGTGTTCTAGCGAGACTCCGCACGACTTGAGGCGTACGGTTCGGTTGAGTAATGACTACTGCTTTTTTCTGTGACACGGCCACACTCAGCCCGGCGTCGCCCAGTTCTGGGCCAGGCTTCTGAACACACTGGGCAGACTTGGCCTCTTTGACAAGCTGCTTCAGTTCGTTCGCCAACTTTAGTCGAACGTCGCGGGCAACTTGTTCCAGCTTGTTTGCTATCTTGGCACGTTCCTCCTGCAAGTCTTTCTCCAAGTTGGCCACTTTCGCCTCCAGTTCGGCCACCCTTTGTTTTGCTTGGTCATACTCGACTGTCTGCTGAACGGCGGCCTCGTCTCGTTCATCGCCAGCCCTCGAACTCACTTCGGTCAGAACCCGGCCTCCAAACTTAACCCAATAGCTGAACGGGTAGGGACACGATTTACCGAATCGCCACCAGAAGAGTGCGTTCGGGTTGGGAGCAGTCGAGGGATCCCCATTGAGATTGTCATACGCCCACTGGATATCCACCCAGGCTTTGGCGTGAGTTCTCGAACCCCGAGGCCGCCCCGTTCGCTTGCCTTCCAGTTGCGGCGGTTTGACACCGCGAGGTGGTCGATAACCCATCGTTAGCCCTCCTCCAGCCAAGCAAAAGCTAATAGTGATCAACGTGTTCCAAATTCTCCCGTGCAACCTTGACGAAAGTTGTCACCAGCAATTTCCGTATTTCAGTCTACTTGCTGTGTCGCGTTTGTGGCTCCTTTTGAGTCGCCTTTTGGTACGGGTAGAGCGAGGGTTTCGCCTGGGTTCCGCCGCAGGGAATATTGGGGAATTGTAGGCGATTTCAAGCCATTTCTCAGGGTTTTCAAGAACCGCGGGCTAAAAACACCTTCTAGAGACGCCGGACAGCCGAAGAGCGAGCGTGGGAGAGGCTGTACGTAGGCGTCCCCCCTGTTTTACCCCCGTTTTGGGCGTCGACACTCAGGCGTTCGCCCGAACATGTGACCTTTAGGCAGTCTCGTATTCTCGTCTGAACACACAAGAGACAAGCAAGAAGGAGCGTATCGAGGACGCTTTGGCAATCGTCAGTGCGTTTCGGGAGTGTGGCGAGATCCAACCGGAGGACCCCGACATAATTGCTCAGGCCGGTGCGCTGTACAGTGACTCCGTACCCAGGGATTCACAACCGACTACTCCGAGAAGGGGTCGGTCTTTACCCGTCACCACCCCAAGGACGACAATGCTGTACCACAGACTCAATGGCCACAGGAGCGAGCGAACAACCACTTGAACCAGTTACTCGCCCGTCTCGTCAGGGCTTTGGGGTAGTGGGGTCGCGAGTGGAGGGTGGATTACATTGAGCAGAGATGGATTGCTTCCACCGTTAGAGGTGAGGGAATCAGGGTCAATTTGTCGATCAACACATCCCCAGCGATTCTCCGCTCCAGGAGCGGACCCATTCGCTCAAGCTGCACTCAGATTCGGGAAACCCAGCGATTAGTTTCGCCAGGAAATTCCAGGCGTAGATCAATATATCATTTTGAAGCCCATACTCCGCCAGCAACTTCACCCCACCCTGAGTGTGTTTCGAGCTTTCTTGGAAGGGTTCCCTGTGTCTGCCCCTCGTCTCTCTTCGCGTGTGCCTCACGTCCTCCTCGCGTCGCCCTCCCTGTTTCTTTCGATTCTATTCCTGGTCTGTTGCGCCTCTGGCATGTGCAGGATTCGTATTTTGTGATGTCCTGGTGGCGGCCAGTGAGACCTTGCTCTGTTGACGAATTATTAATTAGCACTGACTCAAGAGCTACTTTTTTTGCGCCTCGTCTTGTTTCTTTTTCCAAGCCAGTGATGGGATCGTGAACCAAATATCACCACTCTCTCCGCACCGCTCGGCATCCAACCGAAGATCCAATTGTCCTTTATTCTCGTCTGGCTTTCTGAACAGCAAAATATCATAAACAGGTGTCCCATCATCAGGTAGCGGTTGCGTAAATGGTAACCCAGAATGTAGTTTGCTTCCCGGCGGGAGTTTTCCTGGAGGAAGTTCATTATTCGCAGTATCGAAGATTCGCCCGTAGTAGGATCCAGAAGAGGTCCAAGAGAGAAGTGTTCGCTTTTTGTTGGGCGTGTTGTTCCGGACCTCCACGAAAACGGCCAACATTGGATAGTCGGATTCCGTGACATGAGTTTTTGAATCGATCAGCGGCACGTTCGTTATTGATAACCCTGCAATTCTCACATCAACCGACCCGAACTTTTGCCATCCAGAGGAGTACCCAAACTCAGGAATCTTCCAACGGTATTCGTGTGGTGCTGGAGCTATTGCAATCGGTGACTGGGCTATGGCGGGGCGTGTTAAAGATACCGGTTCCGCAGATGATTTTGATTTCGTGACTGGATCAAATCCTGATGTTTTCGAGGGCTTGTCGGGTGCCGTGGGCCGTTCTTTTTGTCCCTCTGTTTGAATGACCGGATCTTTGCGTTCTTTGGTCGAAATGTGGATACCTATACCAACCAAGACAATTAGCATGAAACAACCGGCTAGTGCAGATGGCTTGTTTTTCGAGGCGGTGGGTGTCGGACCTTGGCTGTTATTCGCGTCCTCAAGGATCCTAACTGAAGTCGATCCACACCGTGGACACTTATCCGCTAAATCACTCCCGCGTGGATACCACTCTTTATCGCATCTTCGGCAGTGATTTCTTGGACGAAGTGCCACGAACAAAACCTCCAGATCGTGGGCATCCTTGTCCCAGAAAAGGTGCGATAGAGTCAGATTGTCGAGTAGTGAACTGTCCAATGCAAGAGATTCGGTAGCCAAAATGCCCCCCGAGATAGATCCACGTTGCAATCGAGAGTGTCCACTTTCCCCCTGGAAATTACTTGTTATGATTTGAGTTAAACTCGCTTTGATTCAAAACTTTGAGGCAAGCAGTCATGGCTGAAATGATGCCGTTCGGGGCCGATGCTGACATTGCCACAAACCCTGAACCTCGATGTGCCTGTGTCCTATTGCTCGATGTTTCCAAGTCTATGGCGGGAGAAAGAATCGCTTCGCTGAATGAAGGGCTCAAGACATACCGGGAGGCATTACTCAGTGATCCCCTCGCAGCTCAGAGAGTCGAGACGGCACTCGTCACGTTTGGGGGCGAGGTCCAGACGGTTGTCCCATTTGCCATCGCAGAACGGTTCATACCACCGACGCTCACTGTCAGCGGAAACACTCCGATGGGAGCGGCCTTGAGGCACGGTATCGAGTTGGTGAAAGAGCGTAAGCAAGTCTACCGGACCCACGGACTTCAGTACTTCCGCCCCTGGATTTTCATGATGACCGACGGTGGGCCGACCGACGAGTGGCAGTCTGCCGCTGAGTTGGTGAAACAGGGGGAAACCGCCAAGGCATTCTCGTTCTTCGCAGTCGGGATCGGGGAAGCGAAGATGGATATCCTCTCCAAGATCGGAACCCGTGGACCTCTTCCCTTGAGCGGAGTGAAATTCCGCGAGATGTTTGTCTGGCTCTCCAGCTCACTTGGAACCCTCTCCCACTCAAAACCGGGCGAAGAAGACGGGATCAAGCTAAGTGACCCCAGCGCCTTGGAGAAGTGGTTGAAAATGTAACCGAGGTTCACGGCCGTGTGGAAATACACAAAGGCCTCGGTTGCTGGAACGAGCCATCACCGGGACAACCGACCCTGCCAGGATTCCTGCCACGTTCTGCTCACCGAGTGCGGGGGCAAATCGGTGCTGGTTGTAGCATGCGCGGA
>DASZJS010000264.1:0-17355 GCA_035947935.1 Gemmata sp.
ATGGTGGGTTCCGGTCGTCACAGTCCCAAGTGGACTATCAACCGCTTTGCGGTTCAATGGGGCATGCTCCAGCATAACCCCGCTTCGGCACGACCGGAGCCCTCTTTTACATCTCGTCGGTCTGAGGCGCAGCCTCGTTAGCTGTCTATTTGTTCTATTTGGGGGCCGCGTTGTCGTTTATGGCAGCGATCGCCATGGGGCTCTTGACCTCGACATGGGTAGCGTACCGGCAATTCCAGCAATCCCCACGCAATGGAAGCAACGCTGTAACACTCATGTGACAGAAGAACCTGTGGTAGAGAAGAAGCCGACGAGAAAAAAGAAGAATAAATGAACGAACAAACTTCATTACCTCGTGCCTTTTTCAATTCCAAAACATTCCAAGTCACCCTGAAGCGCAGGGATGGAACAACGCTGGCTTACAACATGAAACATCAGTTCAGAGTTGAGTTGTCAGAGGACGAGAACGCTTGCTTCACGGCCGCTATCCAAACTCCGAATACCTGGATTGAGGCTCACTAGGATGAAAACTGAACTGCACGCCGTCCTTCACTCGATCGTTCCCGGAGTCACGATTCTAGAAGTCTGGTACAACGGCCGGTTCATCGTCGGGGAATCCCCTGACATACATTCGCGTATTTATCTGACAAGTGGGCCGCGAGGTTGAGTTACAATTCCAAAGCTGCACATATGGGCGACGTGTGGCACGCGCCGGTGTGGGGCAACCCCGCCGGCGTTCTTCTTTCCAGGCCGTTAGGCGGATGAACTGATCGCCCGTTGCAGTTTCGCTTTCAACCCATTCCGTGGCTGGGATCTCACGGTTATCCAGTCCGATGGCGAGGTGGTCGTTCACCCTCGCAAGGTCGAGTAATCCGGAGTGTTCGAGACGTTAAGAGCTGCGTATTCTCTCCATCCACACGGAGAGGAAACTGGACGATGGCGAGAGGCACTTTCCGGCCTCTCACTACGTCCGGTGGATGACAAACTTCGAATACTGACCATGGTGGAAAAGGTCGGGTGATCGCGTCCGATCACTGTGTTTCTGCATCAAGGGCACTACGTGAACGATCCCAAATCTGTGGCTTCGATGTTCATCAGTCGTTGGGACGTTGCTGTTGCGGAGAAGGCACCCGAGAATCTACGACACCAGCTCGCCATCCCAAAACGCACCTACAATGCGTATCGAACACTGATCGAATCCCCACGTTGGTTACAAATTCTCAACGATGGTGCCCGCTCGCAGCGCGTCCTCTGGGCCAGCACGGGAACCAAGGATCCCTCGGCATCCGATCCCCTCTACATCAAAGCCCTCGTTGCACCGTTTACGGTGACCACCATGCCCGCAAGCACGTTGATCGCTTTGGCAGATCATGGTGAACTTGAAGGCATTCTCTCCTCACGCGGTGGGGACTTCGAGCAAGCACTCAGCAAGTTTGCCAATGCGGGCATTGATATCGGTGCCCTGGCCATTCAGCTCCAGGATGAAGGAGCCAGATCGTTCGTCAGTCCTGGAAAGATCTGAAGGTATGCATTTCATCCAAGCACGAGGCGATCCAATGACGCATCCGGTGGTGGCATCTCCAGGAACCGCGTACTCGAATTCCGGCGTGGTCGCGTCGATACGCGGAAGCGTGGTTGATGTGCGGTTCCAAGACAGGTTGCCACCCATCTACTCGTTGCTGCGGGCAGGTGACTCGGGGCGAATCAACATCGAAGTGTTGATGCAGCTCGATGCCCATCATGTCCGTGGGATCGCGTTGAATCCCACACAGGGACTTGCTCGCGGTATGGTTGTGGAGGACACCGGCGGCCCATTGAAGGTGCCGGTTGGCAAAGGAATTCTTTCGCGGATGTTCGACGTTTTCGGAAACCCCATCGACCGCCAGCCGATGCCATCCGAGGTGGAATGGCGCACCATTCATCGAGACCCGCCATCACTGGCCAGTCGTTCCACCAAATCCGAAGTGTTTGAAACGGGTATCAAGGTCATTGATGTGCTTATTCCCTTAGAGCGCGGCGGCAAAGCGGGACTGTTCGGGGGCGCGGGTGTGGGCAAAACCGTGTTGCTCACCGAAATGATTCACAACATGGTCGGGCATCAACAGGGGGTGAGCATGTTTTGCGGCATCGGTGAACGCTGTCGCGAAGGGGAAGAGCTTTACCACGATATGAAGGAAGCCGGAGTACTCCCACATATGGTCATGCTGTTCGGTCAGATGAACGAGCCTCCGGGTGCCCGGTTCCGCATAGGCTTGGCAGCTCTCACGATGGCCGAGTATTTCCGGGACGATGAGCATCGCGATGTGCTGTTGCTCATCGATAACATTTTTCGTTTCATCCAGGCTGGCATGGAGGTTTCCGGCTTGATGGGGCAGATGCCATCGCGCCTGGGCTATCAACCGACAATGGGCACTGAACTCTCGGGGCTGGAGGAGCGCATCGCAAACACCGATTCGGGTGCAATCACGTCCATTCAGGCCGTCTATGTGCCGGCGGACGACCTGACAGACCCGGCGGCAGTACACACGTTCTCGCACCTTTCCGCATCAATTGTTCTCTCCCGCAAGCGGGCTAGCGAGGGACTCTACCCGGCGATCGATCTGTTGCAATCCAACTCCAAGATGGCAACACCGACCATTATTGGCGAATGCCATTACCTTTTGGCGCAGGCAATCCGGAAGACGCTGGCCCACTACGAGGAACTCAAGGACATCATCGCCATGCTCGGGATGGAGCAACTCTCTCCGGATGACCGGAACGTGGTCGGTCGCGCCCGCAGGCTGGAGCGTTTTCTGACCCAGCCGTTTTTCGCGACCGAGCAGTTCAGTGGCATCAAGGGAAAGGACGTCAGCCTGAAAGACGCGATCGATGGCTGTGAGCGAATCCTGAACGATGAGTTCAAGGATTATCCCGAGAGTGCGTTTTACATGATTGGGTCGATCGATGAGGCCAAGGAAAAAGCGAAAGCCGCCAAGCCCACAAGTCCTGCCGATCCGTCTCCAAAACCCAAAGATCAAGTTAAGCAACCGGCAGCAGGGAAACCAAAACAAACGGTCAAACAGGGAGCAAACGCTCATTAACCTCAAGGTTCTCCTTCCCTTTCAGATCTTCGTCGAGAAGAAGGGCGTGAAGCGCATCGTGGCCCAGACACTCCAGGGTTCCTTTGGACTCTTGCCGCAGCGGCTCGACTGCGCAGCAGCCCTGGAACCGGGGATTCTGACCTATGAAACGGAGGCCGAAGGCGAGGTCTATATGGCCATCGATCAAGGGGTACTGGTCAAGGCGGGCATGGATGTTCTGGTCTCGGTACGTAACGCGATCGGCGGGATGGACCTCGCCAAACTCCACGAGGCAGTGAAGCGGCAGTTTCTCAACCTCGATGAGCAGGAGAAGAGCGTTCGCTCGGTATTAGCAAAGATGGAGAGCGGATTGATCCGCCGTTTGATGGAATTTCAGCATGGGTGATGTGTACAGACCGAATTCGGAGAGTTCCAAAAACATTTACGAGGGCAACACCATGACGACTCAAAACCAGCTTAAGACCTCACCTCACTTGAATGGGCGTCACCAACACACATACGAAGCTATCTTCCGTCATCCGGCGGCCCACAACCTGGAGTGGCACGATGTGCGGTCGCTGCTCGATGCCTTGGGCGAAGTTGTCGAGGGGAGCAATGGCGCGTTTCATGTGAAGAGGAACGGGCAGATGGTGACCTTGCACGCACCCAAGCACAAGGACGTTGCCACGGTCGAAGACCTGATGGCAATTCGCCACTTCCTGGAAAAGTCGGGTGATGCTGTGACTGCTCCACCAGTCGCGCCAGGCACTCACCTGCTCGTCGTCATCGACCACCACGAGGCGAAGATCTACCGCACCGAGTTGGAGGGGGCCATTCCGCAGCAGCTCGTGCCATACGACCCGCACGGCTTCCGCCAACACCTGCATTCCGACAACGAAATGACCGACGGCAAACGGGCGCGGGAACGGAAAAGCTTTTACGAAGCCATTGCTACAACTTTGCGAGGTGCCGACCAAATCCTGATCTTCGGCAGTGGCACTGGCGAAAGCAACGCCATGGAGCAGTTCCTCACCGACTTGAGGCACAATCATAGTGACGTGGCCAAGCACATCGTCGGCTCGGTTGTGATTGATGGGCATCACCAGACCGAGGGGCAATTGTTGGCAAAGGCGCGGGAGTTCTTCGCAGCCAAGGCAGTTTAGAAGTGGGGAGAGGGGCAGCCGACTGCCAAGTGACCCACGGACGCCAGGCACAGCTCGGAGGAACGGAATGTGTATTCAAGATGAATGAAGGGTCCAAAGAGGATGTCGCGAGCAAAGAAACGGTCTTCAGCCGTGAGGTTGGCGCACAGGCAGCGCGCAAGCTGAAGGCGCAGCGGAACCCCACGCCTGGCGTCTGGTTCGGTTTGGGCATGATGGGACTCATCGGCTGGTCGGTAGTCGTTCCGACGCTGCTCGGCGCAGCGATTGGTATCTGGTTGGACAACCGCCATCCAGGAAGCCATTCCTGGACGCTGGCGCTATTGGTAGGCGGGCTCGCAATCGGCTGTTTCACCGCCTCCTACTGGGTCGCCAACGAAGACAAGGCGATGCGGGAGGATAACGATGAATGAAACGCTCACACTGGTGATGGCATGGGTGGTGGGAGCGGTACTCGGTGCGATTTTCTTCGGCGGTCTCTGGTTGACGGTTCGCAAAGGCGTTTCGTCCGAACGGCCGGCACTTTGGTTCTTCGTCAGCCTGCTGCTACGGATGAGCGTTGCCCTGGGTGGGTTTTATCTTGTCGGGGGCCATCATTGGGAGCGGTTGCTGCTGTGTCTCCTTGGATTTGTCATGGCTCGCCTCGTCGTAACGGGGCTGATCCGGCCTTTGGGAAAAAACCAAACCTGCTAGGCAATGGAGGCCAGTCATGCGCCTGAGTCCCGATGAGATGATCTTCTGGCAACACGGGTTTTTCAAACTCAATGGCACCATTGTCTTCACATGGGGGCTGATGCTCGTACTGGCCGTCGGTTCTAGACTCATCACGCGCAAACTTTCCGCGGATCTGGCACGTTCCCGCTGGCAGAACCTTCTGGAAATCGTCGTTGGCGGCATCGAGAAACAAATTGAAGAAGTAGGCCTGAGTCAGCCAAAGAAATATCTGGGCTTTCTGGGCACGCTGTTCCTTTTCGTCGCCCTGGCCAGTCTCTGCACCGTCATTCCCGGCTACGAGCCGCCGACGGGCTCGCTGTCAACCACGGCTGCACTCGCGTTGTGTGTGTTTGTGGCGGTGCCGCTTTACGGCATCGAACGGCAGGGCATTGGCGGCTACCTGAAATCCTACGCAGAGCCGACGTTCATCATGCTGCCGTTTAACGTCATCGGCGAGCTTTCGCGCACGCTGGCCCTGGCCGTCCGCCTGTTCGGCAACATGATGAGCGGGGCGATGATTATCGCCATTCTGCTGACGATCACGCCCTTCCTCTTTCCAATCTTCATGACGGTACTCGGTCTGCTGACCGGCATGGTACAGGCCTACATCTTCGCCATCCTGGCCGCAGTTTACATCGCTGCTGCCACGCAATCGCGTAAGCCCAAGCCCGAACCATCACTCAAAACTTGAAACACCAATGAAACAGCCAAAGGACAGACTATGGATACCGTGACCCTCATCGCCATCGCATCAATCGTCACCGCGGGCCTGACAATCGCCGTTGGAAGTATCGGACCTGCGCTTGGCGAGGCGCGTGCGGTCGCAACGGCATTGACTTCACTGGCGCAGCAACCCGATGCATCAAAGACGATCACTCGCACCTTGTTTGTAGGCCTGGCAATGGTCGAATCCATTGCGATCTATTGCTTCGTGGTTTCGATGATTCTCATTTTCGCCAATCCGTTTTGGAACCACGTCATCTCCCAAACACCAGGAAAATAAGCCATGCTCATCGACTGGTTCACCGTCGGCGCGCAGGCGCTCAACTTCCTCATCCTGGTATGGTTGATGAAGCGCTTTCTTTACAAGCCGATCCTACAAGCCATCGATGCGCGGGAGAAGCGGATCGCCATGGAACTCGCGGACGCCGACACGAAAAAGGCCGAAGCCCTGAAGGATCGCGACGAGTTCCAGCACAAGAATGAGGAGTTCGACCAGCAGCGCGCTGCGCTCATGAGCAAGGCGACGGGCGAGGCAACAGTTCAACGTCAGCGGCTGCTCGACGAAGCACGAAAGGATGTCGATGAGTTGCGTGCCAAACGTCAGGATGCTTTGCGAAACGAACAACGCAACCTGAGTCAAGAAATCACCCGGTGGACCCAAAAAGAAGTCTTTGCAATCACACGAAAGACACTCGCGGACCTCGCCAACACGAGCCTTGAGGAACGGATGAGTGAAATGTTCATCCACCGTCTGCGTGCATTGATCGGCACGGCCAAGGAACAGTTGGCTACAGCCCTAACGACCTCGACCCAGCCGGCACGCGTGCGTAGCGCATTCGACCTGCCATCGACGCAGCACGCGGCGATACAAAAAGCGATCAACGAAACTTTTTCGGCCGATATTCACATCCAATTCGAGACTGTGCCGGAACTGGTCAGCGGCATCGAACTCTCCTCCAACGGACAGAAGGTGGCCTGGAGTATCGCGGAGTATCTGGCGACGCTGGAAAAGAGTGTTGGCGAACTTCTGCACGAGGATACCAAGCCCGTATCAAAACCGGACGCAAACTCCAAGCCGGACACGAAGGTTGTACCCAAGCCAGAGCCAATGACCGGAGTCAAGTCAGAGCTAAGGATCGCAGCTAAACCAGAGCCGAATCGAGCGTCTCAACACGAGCTTGAATCTGGCTCCTCGGCCCCAAAGGTGGACCATTGAATAACTTGCCTGATAGCCTGCATTCTGTCTTCGACCAGGCATTCTCGGGGATCAGCCGGACGTTGGAGGCTTTCACGCCGCAAATGACTCCGCGTGAGGTGGGAACGATCGCGAGCGTCTCCATTGGAATCGCCAAGGTTTCGGGCCTACCGGGCGTGGGCTTTGATGAGTTGGTAAAGTTTCCAGGCGATCTGTACGGCATTGCGTTCAACGTCGATGAGGACGAAGTCGGCGTCGTGCTTCTTGGCGACTGCGAGCATCTGCACGCGGGGGATGAGGCCGAGCGTACAGGTCGTGTGATGGATGTCCCAGTGGGCGATGGCCTGATCGGGCGTGTCATCGATGCATTAGGCGGCCCGCTCGATGGCAAAGGGCCAGTCGCCTTCAGTCAGCGTTTACCAATCGAACGCCCCGCGCCGCCAATCATGAATCGCGCTCCCGTCACGGTGCCTTTGCAGACCGGTCTCATCGTCATCGATTCGCTCATTCCAATCGGCCGTGGCCAGCGCGAACTGATCCTCGGCGACCGGCAAACCGGCAAGTCCGCCATCGCGATCGATGCCATTCTGAACCAGCGCGACCAAAATGTGCTGTGCGTTTATTGTGCCATCGGCCAGCGTGCGTCCTCCGTGGCCAAGGTCGTCGCCAATCTCCGCGAAAATGGTGCGATGGATTATACGGTTGTCGTCGTGACCGAAGGCAACGATCCGCCCGGGCTCGCCTATATCGCCCCCTACGCCGCGACCAGCATAGCTGAGTATTTCATGGAAGCGGGTCGGGATGTGCTCATCGTTTACGATGACCTTACGCACCACGCGCGTGCCTATCGCGAGCTTTCCTTGCTGCTGCGCCGACCACCCGGTCGCGAAGCGTTTCCCGGCGATATCTTTTACATCCATTCGCGGCTGCTGGAGCGTGCCACTCATCTTGGCGACGACTTTCACGGCGGTTCGCTCACTGCTCTGCCCATCATCGAGACCGAAGCGCAGAACATCTCCGCGTACATCCCAACTAATCTCATCTCCATAACGGACGGCCAGATCTACCTTTCCCCGACGCTGTATGAACTGGGTATTCTTCCGGCCGTTGATGTCGGCAAGTCCGTTTCGCGCGTCGGCGGCAAAGCACAACGGACAGCCTACCGAGCAGTGGCGGGCGATCTCAAGCTCGCTTACGCGCAGTTCACAGAGCTGGAATCCTTCGCCAAGTTCGGCACCCGTCTCGATGAACACACCCGCAGGATTATTGACCATGGCCAGCGAATCCGTGCCTGTCTCCAACAGCCGGAGCTCAATTCAGTATCCCTCTCCGAACAAATCGTCATCCTCGTAGCGTTAACCGATGGTCTCCTGGACAGTGTGCCGATTGCCAAGGTGCGAGATGCCAAGGATGCTCTGAGAATGGCGGCAGCAGATATCCCGGCTGAGGTTCGTCAGCGATTTTCTTTGAACGACAAGCTGAGTGATGAGGACCACAAAACGATTCTGCAAGTCGCTGGTAAAGCGCTCACGCCGTTCCAGCCAGAACTTGTTCCCGATCCCAAGAGGAAGCCGTGAGCGATTCATTGGCGAGTTTGCGCCGAAAGATCATTGGCGCGGGAGATCTGGAATCCGTTGTCCGCTCAATGAAGGCTCTGGCAGCTTCGAGTATCGGACAGTATGAGAGATCGGTCCTGGCGCTGACGGACTATTATCGCACCGTGGAGTTGGGTCTGGTCGTCTGCTTGAGAGAGCGGACTGAAGCCATTGTTGAGCAAGCCGAGTCGGTAGGCCACTCCGCGAAGACGGTGAGCGCCGTCGTCTTCGGCTCGGATCAGGGACTTGTCGGTCAATTCAATGATGTGTTGACTGATTATGTTGCCAAAGAACTGGCGGCGAAACCCGGCGAAAAGAAAGTCTGGGCCGTTGGAGATCGAATTCACTCGCGACTGGCGGATGCCGATCTTCCGCCGGTGGGGCTTTTTTCTGTTCCGACTTCGGTCAACGCCATCACCCCGCTTGTCGGGCAGATTCTTGCTGAAATTGAATCCCATTACAGCAAGGGCGAGATCGGTCAACTTTACCTCTTTCACAATCGCCCTGAGTCCGGGGCTGCTTATACGCCCGTCAGCCAATCCCTACTGCCACTCGATGCACAATGGGGACTCAAGCTGGCTCATCTCCCCTGGCCGACCGGAAAACTGCCCGAAGTCATTGGTTCCCGGAAGCAGACATTGTGGGCACTCATCCGGGAGTATCTCTTTGTGTCGCTCTTCAAGGCTTGTGCTGAGTCGTTGGCCAGCGAAAACGCAAGCCGGCTTGCCGCCATGCAACGAGCCGAGAAGAACATCGACGAACTGGTTGAAAACCTCAATCAGACGTTTCGCCGACTGCGCCAAACTTCCATTGATGAGGAACTATTCGACGTCCTATCCGGCTACGAATCCTTGTCCAAAGGAAGGACGACCGAGGTGCGAGATGAGAACAAATAGTGGATACCAAAACCCAAACCCTTTGGATGTAGACAGAATGAAGCTGCACAAGCACAACCTGGGGAACGAGGGTGCCAAACCTCGGAATCACACTCAACCGCGCCGACCCTATTGGAAGCAAGCGCATCGAGATTGGCGAGTCTGGAGTATTGCAGTGTTGATGATCGCCCTGATCCTAGCCTATGTGATGATGGACAGCCTGGCCTTGCGACCGGGCAACCCCGAGGCTCAACCAATGCCCGCAATGGATGGGCCGTAGGATCGCCCATCTCAGATCTCACTCAAGGAATGAACTATGTCGATCGACCTCATGGAACCCGCTGTCCAACCGCGGGACAATGTGTTGGAAGTGCTGAACGCGAACGGGCCGCTCTCACCGGAACAACTCCGCAAGATCAATGCCTGTTGGCGAGCCGCCAATTACCTGTCTGTCGGCCAAATCTATCTCTACGAGAACCCGTTGCTTCGAGAGCCGCTGAAGCTGTCGCATGTGAAGCCACTGGTGGTTGGTCACTGGGGCACGACGCCAGGACACGGCGAAGATATGCCAGAGATTCGTAACTGGAAATGGAGCCAACGGCTAACCCGCGTTGAACCGGTTAGTGCCGCAGAAGAGGGCCGCCATGCAAACAGCCCTCAATAAATCCGAAGCAGAGCCCGCTCGCTCGATGCCGTCAAACGGCAAGAACCGATTCCGGATACCAGTGAGCTATTGAACACGAACTCCTCTAGAGGCTTGACGAGTGCGGAGGCCGGTCATCGCTGAAGCAGTTCGGTCCCAACGCAGTACCTGACACGACTCTGAATCCATTCCGCATCGCACTGGCAAAATTCTGGTCGCCAGTGCCCTGGATGCTCGAAGCCACGATCGTACTCCAGGTGGCGATTGGAGAGTACGTCGGGGCCGTGGTCGTCGGGATCCTGCTGGCGTTTAATGCCGCTCTCGGTTTTTTCCAGGAGGGACGTGCCCAGGCCACCCTCGCTGCGTTGAAATCGCGGCTGGCGATGACCGCGGTGGTTCGGCGCAATAGCGTCTGGACGACTCTTCCGGCCGCCGAGTTGGTGCTGGGAGACATCGTGAAGCTGTCGCTCGGCGTCGTGGTTGCCGCTGATATGCGCCTTGTGGAGGGCTTCATTCTTCTCGACCAGTCGATGCTTACCGGGAATCGATGCCCGCGGAGGCAGGCCCGGGCTTTCAAACCTATGCCGCAGCCCTGGTGCGGCGCGGCGAAGCAGTTGCCGAGGTTACAGCGACCGGACCGCGCACGAAATTCGGTCGAACCGCCGAACTCGTACTCAACGCCCATGCCGTGAGTACTCAGCAGAAGGCAGTTCTGCGGGTGGTGCGCAATCTCGCAAGCTTCAACGGCACCCTCATCGTCCTCCTGGTGGTGTATGCCGCAGTTCACGACATGCCGATTACCGAGATTGTTCCGCTCGTGCTTACGGCGGTTCTTGCATCAATCCCGGTGGCACTCCCAGCCACCTTTACACTGGCGGCGGCCGTCGGCGCACGGTCTCTGGCGAGCCTGGGTGTTCTGCCAACGCGACTCTCCGTCGTAGATGAAGCGGCCACAATCGATGTCCTGTGTGCGGATAAGACAGGCACGTTGACACGCAACAGTTGACGGTGACCTCTGTCCGTCCCTCGCCCGGCTTCAACGAGGTTCAGGTTCTGGGATTGGCCGCGCTGGCCAGTTCGGACGGCGGTCGGGATCCCGTCGATACCGCCATCGTTTCTGCCGCCGCTCGCACCCCTGACTCCAACCTGCCGAAGCGGATCACCTTCGTGCCGTTCGACCCGGCAACGAAGATGTCGGTGGCGACGGCGGTCGATCCAAGCGGCGTCCATCGGCGAGTCGTGAAAGGGGCCTTTGCCGTTGTCGTCGGCCTCACTCGTCGAGAGCAACAATGACATCCTCAAGTTCTACTTGCACATCTCCAGAGAAGAGCAGATGAGTCGCTTCAAGGAGCGGCTTGACGATCCGGCCAAGCAATGGAAGATTAGCGAGTCCGATTACAAGGAACGGCATTTCTGGGACGACTACATCACGGCTTACGAGGATGTCCTGGCCCGCTGTAGTACAGAGCATGCGCCCTGGTTCGTCATCCCATCCGACCACAAGTGGTTCCGGAATCTCGCGATAGCACGGATCGTCGTGGAATATCTGGAAGGGTTGGAAATGAAATTCCCCCTTCCACCGGTGGATCTCAAGCATATTCGCCATGAGTATCACGCGGCGACCAAAGGCTAGGCATGGGATACACAGACCAATGCGATCTGGTCGTAGGAGAGCAACCAACGGAACTGGCGTGATCCATTGGCTTCAGTCCGGCAGCGTTCACACCCACTGCGTCGGTGGACTCCTCTGTGGCTGCTTGCGCGGTCGCCTGGGTGTTTGCCCCGGGATGTAGACTAAGATTCCCTTCCGTTTCACGATCTCGCTCAGCCCTCGCACTTCGGCGTTGCGGTCATCGTGGATGATGAGCGTGACGCACTACACACACACTGGCTGTCAGGGAAAGCCCCACAGACTTTTCAACATCTCCTGACATACAGGCACTGACAGCGGCCTATCCTGCTGACTGGCAGAAGGGCGGATAACCGAGAACCTTATGGGTTCGCCGGACTCACCCTCTCTCAGCGAGGTGGATTCCCACCTCGTATTGCATGCGTTCCAGAATAACTCCACCGCCGGTGGCATGGCCGCCCTGGTGAGGGCGTTTCCCGGAATCCGGTCTGTCGGCACGGAGCCGGCGACCGACCGTGTCGGCAACGGCACATGTTTCACTTAAAGGATGGTTATGACTACTCGCAGAATCGTCACTAGCTTCAAAGCAATGGCTCTTGCCGCAGCGGCACTGGTTTTTGGCACAGCGACAGCCGTTCCCGCGGATGATAAGGAAGCCAAGTCTCTCAACGGAACTTGGCAAGTGGTCTCTCAGTCGACTGATGGGAAGGAAGATATAATTTCGAAGGAGGGTGGCGACATGGTGACCCTCAACGATGGTAAGTACACCATCAAGGAAGGCGACAAAGACATCTGTAAGGGAACATTCAAACTCGATTCAACCAAGACGCCAATGTCCATCGACAAAACGATGTCGGAAGGGGACGACAAGGGAAAAACCGCCCTTGGGATCTATAAACTGACTGGCGACGAGGTGAAGGTTTCGTGGGCCCGCGCGGGCGAAACGGATCGGCCGGCCGGGTTCGAGTCGAAGAGTTATCGGGTGACGACCCTCAAGCGGATTAAAAGCTAAAGCAATCCCGACCGTCGGGAGTATTACACGGGCTAATTGAGTGGTTCTCGATGAGACTGTGAGTAAGGTCTTACAACGGCAAGGGCCTGGGGAGTGATATCCTTCCCCATGCCCTTGTCGTGTTACTGCTCACCTCCTCAGCCCGACGCGCTCTGAAGCGGCTCGATGAACACCGCCTCTTGCCCACGAACATCAGTCAGGCGGTGCGAGGTAGAAAAATGCCAGACACCTTTCGGGGGATCTGGATAAGCCCTACTTCGATAAGGCGATTTATCTGCGATGCTGCCAAACTCAGTTGCGCCATGCTCAAGGATCGTCAGTGCTTGCTGACAGGTTTGGCAGTTGAGGATGTAGACTTCGGCTGATTCGAGTGCTGCGAGGGCAGAATGACAGGCCGAGCATTCAGTCATGTAGAGCATGCATCCTAATCCTATACGAGTGCGGAGAATAAACAGTAGTCTAGGGCATACTGTGGGCGACCCCATCACAACCACTATCTCCTCTCAGCGGTCTCATAGAAAAGCGCCAGGGCGATCCTTGATCGGGGTGGCAATTTCCATTAACTGCCGGGCCAGTTCGCTCATTCGAAATGGTTTCTGGAATACTGCGACCACCCCGAGATCGAGAAGGTTCTCTTCGGTGTACTCCCCTGTGTCCCCGCTCATGAAACAGCAGGTGACTTGCGGGTCGAGTTCTCGAAGTGCGGCCAGGGTCTCGGGACCATCCTGGTCTGGCATTCGGACATCGAGCAAGACGACATCGATCGCGTCGTGGTGGCCAAGATACAACTCAGCCGCTGTCAGAGCGTCAGCAGCCAGCCAGACGGTGAATCCTTGAGCACGCAGCCCCAGACCCCGGCCTGAATGTCCGCGAGGAGACGCTGAACCGCGGGCCGGTCCGTGTTGCCGCCAGTGAAGCCGCCGTCGTCGTACCGATCCGGCAGCAGTACCCAGCCCTCGCCTCCCTGGCTGCGGATGAACGCTTCTCCGGCCTCCCGCTGGGCATCGAGGCTATTGAACTCCTGCTCGAGCCCCTTCTCGCTGGACTTGCGGGTATAGACCGCGCATCGCACCAGTTTGACAGAAGCCCGCGGTTCCGGCCTTGTGTTGGTTGGGATCGCCTTCCTATGCAGCACCACCCTTCACGTTGAGTCGGAAGAAGAGGAATCCGTTGCAGTGGTTACCGGTGATGGCCTTGGCGACAGCACTCAAGGAACCATACACCTCGCCTGCGTATTCGAACCCTTCAGTGAGTACCTTGACCTGCACCGTGTCGCCCTTGTACTTGCGGGTGAGGATCGTCCCGGGCGTTGGCAGCCGCTCGTCCGCTTCAAACCGCAAATCTCGAGTCCGGGTTGAGTTGACCGAATGAGGGGCCGCTTTTGCCGCGGGTGGCATCACCCTAAGATCGGCGTCCCTGCCAATTCAACCGCCCTGGCTCGGGCTCGTTCGGAGAGGTCTCCCTCGGCCAACGCCTGGAGTCGCCAGGCGATCCGGCGGAAGAGCCAGGTTCGGTTGTTGGCGGTGGTCGTTTCGCCGAAGACCTCGGCGTACCTTTCGCGGAGTTGTTTGGTGGTCATCCGCTGCAACGCGGCGATCTCTTGCACAACGTTCAGGTCCTTCAGATCCATGCGTTTCTCCTGGAAATCTCTGGTCTCGGTGGCGTTTAACCACCGTGGACAGTGACGCTCTTTTGGGGCGACTCAGCAAGGTGATTCGGGACAGAATCTGGAAGTATTTGGGATGCAAGAATCTGCACGGATTCAGTGGAAATGACTGGCCTTTGAGGCGGAGCAATCCCACAGCCAGAAGATGGGCAAGTTCGTGAAATCGCTCATCCGGGGATAGGTTTGCGGGATCGAGAGACGGAGGCATGTGGGCACCTCGTTTGGTGGCCCACAGCAACCTGCGCCCTGCGTCAGGCTGTCGTGGCGGGGAACGAACTCTCTGCCTGTTAATTACCCGGTCAGAGTTTGAAGTGACGGAAAAGGGTGGCGAGAGGAAACTGACTCAACTGCTGCAGAGGTTGATCATTGGTAGCTCAATCGCGATCTCGCCAATTTAGACGCTGAGAACACCAAATTCGTTCGCCGACTGAGCATTGAGCATGCGATTTCACGCGTGGATGTCGATCAGATCGAAGCAGGCAATGCCGAAAGGCGAAATGCCCTCGCCATGTCGGACCGAAGCCCGTAATCGCTTCCAATCTGGGTGCTGCCCGAGCCCAGTGACTCCAGAGCCGTTCGAATCTAGCCGTCCCGACAATGGGACACCTTGTCCCTTTGAGGCGAAGCCTCGTTCGAGTACAGTGCGATATTGCGGTGCCGTTCGCCAATCATCTCCAGAATGATTCCGTATTCAGAACATCCTCGGTTTCCCGAAGGAGCAGTTGCACGCATAGCCAATCCCATGCGTCCCGTCCCGATGAACTGACTCTGCCGCCGGGCGCGGGGCGGACCTCCTGCTCGACCAGCTTTCGTGCCTTTGCAAGCAATTGCCGAGCGAGCGCTGGGTGGGTGAGCCGTTGATGAGCCATTGCCAGCACCAGAGCATTCAGGACGTAGCGGTCCGAATTGGGGCTCTCCGTAACGGCCTGTTCCAACAGCGCGATGGCGTTTTCGTATTGCCCCGTTCGGTAATAACTCAAGCCCAGGACGTGGAGCGCCCAGGGACGCAAGCTGGACTCGGGCGGAGTCAGATCCAGACGCAGTAGCGCGAGTTGCCGAACGCGAGCACCGTTCTCCGGCGCTTGTGGGCCCAAGGTCCAGGTATGAGCCAATATGCCGACTTCAGCGATGTCCTTGCTACTGCCAAAACGATCGTGCATACGGCCGCACAGTTTTCGGTATCCTTCGATATCTCCGATCTGCACGTGCAAGCAGGCAATAATAAACCACGGCAATGTATCGCGAGGTGTGAGCTTGAGAAGTTGTTCAAAATCGGCCAGGGCCCCGGTCCAGTCCTTCAGTCGTATCCGCGCATTTCCTCGGTGATGCCACGATACTGGGTCTGTGGGGTCAAGGCTCAACGAATGAGAGAAATCGGCGAGCGCTGATTCCCATTGATTCAGACGACCATAAATCTCTCCGCGATGCCGCCAGGCCCTCACAGAGGTGGGCTCTAGTTCGACGACGCGAGAAAAATCGGCAAGAGCTCGATCGTTCGCACCAGTCTTGAGATAAACATTACCGCGGCTCCACAAGGCATCCTTGTAATCCGGCTTCAAGTCGATGGCCCGCGAGAACTCGGCAATTGCTTCCTCATGAGACCCTTTGCCTGCCAATGCCTGGCCGAGCACGCAGATCAGGTAAGGATTGTTCGGTTGAATCGCCAGGGCTGCCGAATAGAAACGAGCTGCCTCGTCGTACTGAGGTGGACGGGCATTCAAGCAGTACCAGCCCAACGAGTCGTTGAGCATGAAGTCTCCCGGATGCAGCTGCTGAGCCCGCCGTAAATGGGCCAAAGCCCGTTCGTCTTCGCCCAGATCGTGAAGGGCCCTCCCCAGTAGATAAAGCGTTCCCGGTGCCAATCTTCGAATGTCCGCGGTTGCGGCCAGCGCAATCACGGTCTCACGATCTCGCCCCCAGGCGGCCTCGCGAAATTGGCGTCGCCAGGGGTCCGTGTCGGCGACCTGCGCGATATCCGCCAACCGCTGCATTTCTGCTGTTTCACCCATGCCGCCACGATACCGCGTGTGAGACCAGAGTCCCAGCGCCAGGATCAGTTGCGAGCGAATTGTCCGCTTTCCGATCAGTTCTGCAGCCTCGCTCACCGGCAAAGCGGCGACATTGATCCCATAAGACTTGAACGCCTGCGAATACCGAACCTCTTGAACGCGACCCAGAAAAAACTCGTCATCGATCGGTTGCCGGTAAATTTCTTCCAATAACTCTGCCATGTTCGCATCTTGCCGGAGTTCTTCCAGACGATGGGGAAGTTCGTTGCGGCCGGCGGCGTTCAGCAACCGTTCGGCGCGCTGGATGCTCGCAGCAGCCTCTGCCCATCGGAACTCCTCAATGTGCGCCACGGATTCGTCCAGGATGCGCGACACTTCCTGGTCCAGTGCTGCTTCCCGCGCGGCTTGGGCGCTGATGACCCATCCCACGGAGCCGCTGACTGCCGCAACCACGAGCGAGAGAGCCAGGGTAACCACGGCGGTCAAGGCGAGCGCAGTACGGTTTCGACGTGTGAACTTCCCACAACGATACCAAACTGTGGGAGGACACGCCTGTACCGGCTCATCGCACAGATATCGCAGTATGTCGGCTGCGAAAGCACTGGCCGACTCATAGCGGCGATTACGGTCCTTCTCTAGCGCCTTCATCACAATCCAGTCCAATTCGCAGCGGAGAGACTGGCTCAGTTGTCGGGCGGTCGTCTGACGGCGCGCCGAGACAGTGGCCGTCTCCGGTCCAAGCGTGATCATCCGCGTGCTTGGTCGGGGCGGCTCCTCTTCGCGGATGATTCGCCGCATCTCGTCGTAGTTGGCCTCCCGCAACTGCTTGCGGGTGAACGGAGTCGTGCCGGTCAGTAACTCATAAAGCAGCACACCCAGCGAATACACGTCGCTTCGGGTGTCAACGTCTTGATTGCTGAGCGCGGCCTGTTCCGGCGACATGTATGACGGCGTGCCGAGCATGTGAACGAAGCCAGTGAACAGGGTCTTGTCGGTCAACTGCTGCCCCAGCGCCTTGGCAATGCCGAAGTCGATGACTTTCACCAGCGGCATCTCTTCTTGCAGAGTCACCAG